>JAUPKU010000202.1 GCA_030837285.1 Thermoproteota archaeon
AGATGGAATGACTGAAAGAATCAATTGTGTAGAATGTAATTTTGTACTGTACTGGGCAGGAGAAAGATGGAATGACTGAAAGAATCAATTGTGTAGAATGTAATTTTGTACTGTACTGGGGTGAAACTATTAAAGATCGGATGGGAATCCGATACTCAGAAGACACATTCCTTGCTAGGTATGAACATAAATGTCCAAACTGTGGTGGCAAAGTAACAACAGATTCAGTAAAAATAACTTTTGAGGACTAAGGTGCTAAAAAATGGCTAAAAAACTTGATGATAAACTAATAAAAAGACTAGAAGCAATCGCAAATGAATGCCGAAGAATCAACGCTACAGGTAATTATGGTCATGGTGGTGGAACCGCATCCATGCAAGATATCGCTGTAGCACTTTACTTCTATAAGATGAAGCATGATCCTAAAAATCCTGATTGGCCCGAAAGAGACAGACTAGTACTCGGAAAATCTCATGCAGCGGGCGCATTATACGCACCTCTTGCATTAGCAGGATACTTTGACAAAGAAAAACTTGTACCATTGTACGGTGGAAATAAAATTTTAGCCGATGGCTGGATGACACCCTTCCAAATGCATGCTGAAAAATGGGCTACACCAGGAATAGATTATACAGGTGGTTCTCTCGGACAAGGTTTAGGATTCGCATGTGGTCTCGCTTATGGTGCAATACTCAAAGCTCCAAAACCACTTATTAACTTGTACGGAAATCCACGCCCAGATCCAGGATATAAAGTCTATTGCATTATAGGAGATGGAGAACTAAGTGAAGGTTGGAATTGGGAATCAGCAATGTTCGCAGCTAAATATAAACTATCAAACCTAGTAGGTATTTTAGACTATAACAGATATAATATGTCTGAAGATATGTCTTCATACATGGAACCTATAGTCGAAAAATGGAAAGCGTTCGGATGGTGGACAACTGAAATAGATGGGCATAACATGCGTGATATTTGTAGTGCCTTAGATTTAGCAGACAATGTATCAGGAGCTCCAAAAATGATAATTGCTCACACGATAAAAGGTAAAGGTGTTCCTGACTGGGAAGCAGTTCGTAATCACAGTGGTAATGCTCCTAAAGAACCAATAGATACAGTTATTCCCCCTATACCAATACCTCCGGAGGACTGATAAACATGGTTACTATTAAAAAAGAAATTGGACAACCAGATCCACTCGCTCCAGCCATATGGACTCCGTGGATTGAAGCAGCAAAAACTGACAATAGTATCGTTGTTGTTTCAGCTGATTCAGCTGGAAGGAACATAACTCAAGAATTAAGAGAAACACTATTCAAGGATCGTTTTATCGCATCTGGAATTCAGGAAGCCAATGCCGCTCTAATTTCTGGTGGACTTGCAGATCAAGGATTAAAGGTTATTTGGCCAGATATGGGTTGGCTTTTTGAGAGAGCATACAATGCAGTTACACAGACAATAACTACTGAACATTATCATGTAATGATGGTTGGTAGTGGTGGAGGTGCACTTGCTGGAGGCGCAGGGCCATCGCATAACAATCTTCGAGATTTAGCTGTAATGCTACCTGTTCCCAATTTGATTGTTCTCGCACCAGCCGATGCAGTAGAAGCAGGAAAGATGTCTGAATTTGCTCTAAAATATAATGGGCCAATCTATCTTCGAACTATGGCTATGTCACCAACAATTTTCGAAAACGACTACCAGTTTAACCTCGGTGATGCTCCAACAGTTAGGGATGGTGCAGACGTTACAATCATTGGAATGCAGGAGTGGGTTCTAAAAGGTATCTTAGCTGCAAACTCTTTAGCTGCGCAAGGCATCCAAGCGAGAGTCCTTGATTGCAGTTCAGTAAAACCAATCGGTAAAGAAGCCATTATTAAAGCTGCTAGAGAAACTGGGGCTATTGTAACAGCAGAATCGACAAACATCCATGGTGGTATGGGTTCAGCAGTTGCAGGAGTAGTCGGCGAGAATTATCCAGTACCATTGAAGAGAATAGCATTACATGATCAATACCTCCATTCTGGTGGCGGCAAACTAGTAGAAGCATACTATCATCAAACTGTTGACGACCTCGTTGCTGCAGTCAAAGAGACTGTACAAAGAAAGAAATAATCCAAAAAATTACACCTTTTTTTATTTAGCGTACGCTAAACAGTCAAAAGGAAGTAATTTCTTCCTCATTTTTTAAAAAACTTTTTCCTATTTTTAAGTTTTCAATAGGAATTTGGTCTTTCTAAAGAACCCCTTCATTAAATAAGTCAAATCGTGGATGATATTCGAGTATAGCAGAACTATTCAGTTAAAATTTTATAGCATGTCCTCTCCCAAAGTAACTATGCCAACGGGAGATGCATTCAAGATAGAAGCCTTACACAAATTTCTCGATTTTTCCGTTTTTAATATTAGAAAGTATAAAAATAGGTGTAAAAACTGAATTGAACAATCTGGTGGTAGTTCTGTTTTGAGTAGAATTAAAGTTGGCATTGCATTAAGTCTTAAACATACTGGTTCTAATTCTTGGAAGAAGCTTATTGAATCTATTCAGAGATGTGAGGAGCTGGGTTACTATTCAGTGGGCATTGGGGATCATCTGACTTCGGGTCCGATAGGAAGTAGACTAGAGGCTTGGACTGTTCTTTCCGCCCTAGCGGCTATTACTAGTAAAATCAAACTTAGTCCGATGGTCATATGCAATAATTTTAGACCTCCTTCATTACTTGCAAAGATGGCTGCTACTTTAGACGTTATTTCAAGCGGTAGGCTCGAGTTCGCGATAGGAGCCGGTTGGAACGAGACGGAGCATATTGCTTATGGCTTGCATTATCCGAATCTTCAAGAAAGGATAGCACGATTATCCGAAACCTTGGACATCTGCAGGAGGATGTGGGTTGAGGAGAAATCAAGCTATTTAGGAAAATACTACGAGATACATAATGCGGTCTGTGAGCCCAAACCTGTTCAGAAACCATATCCGCCTATAATGGTTGGTGGAGCAGCAAAGTCTACATTAAGAACTGTTGCTAAGAACGCTAACATATGGAATTGGAGCGGTTCACCAGAAGATTATTCGAAGAAACTGAAGGTTTTGAAAAGGTACTGTAGTAAGGAGGGACGTGATTTTGGTGAAATTGAGAAATCTTACTTCTCTAATATTTCTGCTGTTTACGGGGAGAAAGAATTAAAGCAGTTTCTTAAACCGAACTATGTCGAACGTAGGCTAAATGTCTCCTTGGAAGATTACATTAAGAATATCAAGACGAGAAGCCTTCTGGGAACCCCAGATGAGATAATGGAGAAGATTAAGGCGTATGAGATGCTGGGAGTAACATACTTTATATTGCACATAATTGACTGGGAAATACGAGATACACTTAAAACAATGATGGATGAAGTCTTTACAAAGTTGTAAGAAGGCTGAACAACACGCCATTTTTGTTCACATTTAAAAAGCTAATTTGCCAATAATGGATTCTTTAATGTTAAAAAATATTTTCGACGTAACTCCAAAGAATTACAGTTTTACTCATTTCATCTTTTAATTATCGTGATTTCCTTGTAGTCTATCTAAATGCCTTTAAGAAGCAACTGCTCTACAGAGTATGTCGTCTAATTTTTTTAAGTAAATTCGCCCAGTTCAATTTCTTAACGCTCTACTAAAAGTATCAAATATTAACTTGGGATCTGTTATTATCTAATTAACCAGATTTTACATTTGAAACAGTATATAAATTCAATCGAATATTGTAAACCTTTTTAGCGATAGATTAAGTTTTGAATTTAAGATGGAGAATTGATTTATTATGAGGCTTGACAATCCAAATATGGCATTGACGGTTATAGAGCTTCTGGAGAAGATTCACCTTGATGCCAAGATTGCCCTGCATTTTACTAATCCGTTAGAACTCCTTATAGCAACCATCCTATCAGCACAATGTACCGACGAAAGAGTTAACATTGTAACAAAGACGCTCTTCAAGAAGTATAGGAGTGCTGAAGACTATGCATGGGCTGATTTGAAGGAGCTTGAGCAGGATATACGATCTACTGGCTTCTATAGAAACAAGGCTAAGAACATCAAGGATTGCTGCCAGCTTTTGGTGGCGAAATTCAATTCACAGGTTCCCCAAACAATGGATGAGCTTCTGGAACTTCCGGGCGTTGCTAGGAAGACAGCGAATGTTGTTTTACAAAATGCCTTTAATATTGTTAAAGGTATAATCGTCGATACACACGTCCAAAGGGTTTCTCAGAGGCTGGGAATGACTACGGAGAGGGATGCAAGGAAGGTTGAGAAGGATCTAATGAACGTGATCCCGAAACGCTACTGGAAGAGATTCGCTGACCTCCTGATATTCCATGGAAGGAGAATATGCTCGGCAAAGAAACCTAAATGCCACATATGCGTACTGAACAAGATATGCCCTTCAGCGTTCACCTTTGACTAGATATTCACTTGAAACGATTGTGTAGATAAAGAAATGTGAGATGAGCTTGAAATTTAGATTATTCCTCCCCTTTCATACTTAGATACTATACCGCATACTCTATGTGTAGTGTAAGATTTCTTTTAAAATTCTAGTATGGTAGCATTCTCTATCCTGAGCGATTCTGGACTTATACTACGGTCTATAGTAAATGATAGAACAGACTCTAAATGTCTGCCGAGATTCTTCCCCGAATGCTGGTTTAAGCGGTAACGGTGTAGGAATAAAATGGAGGAGCTTAATCTATAGGAGTTGGACTTTTAGTCTGCTTAGGTAGTTCTTTTGGGGCTTGTCTATTTTAGGCGCGATAACTATTCTACAGTAGGCACTTTCAGGGTGGCGCTTGAAGTAGTTTTTATGATACTCTTCAGCCCCATAAAAGGTTTTGAATGGTTCCACTTTTGTCATTATTGGCCTATTCCAAACCTTTGCCTCGGTGATTTCTTTGATCATTTTCTCAGCTATTTCTTTCTGTTGTTCATTATAGAAGAATATGATTGACCTATATTTGATGCCAACTTCATCACCTTGGCGATTTAAGGTTGTTGGATCATGTGTTGAGAAGAAGATTTCCAGTATTTCCTTGTAAGAGATTTCTTCTGGGTTGAAGCTTATTTGGATGACTTCTGCGTGTCCAGTTGTGCCTGTGGAAACCTGCTCGTAAGTTGGATTTTCAATCTCTCCCCCAGAGTAACCCGGCTCAACCTTTTCGACCCCCTTTAGTAAGCTGAAGACGGCTTCAGTGCACCAGAAGCAGCCTCCGCCAAGAGTTGCCAACTCAATCTGCTTCGAAGAAACTTCCTTCTCATTCTGACCTGACAAAGATTCAGCTCCCATAGGATATAAAATTGTGGCTGAATATATCTGTTATAGCATCACCTTTCGTTGTTAAATACATTGGTATTCGAACAATATGTGCATCTCAAATAGCTTATGGAAAGAATGTGACTAACAGTGGAAAGAGATTTGAAGAAGAAGAATTAGAATTAGAAAAAGCTAATTAATGATTTTAATGCCTTGAAATGCAGGGAGTAGATGGTAGGCGTTGGTTTTCTCTGAGCTACACTGGGTACCATCAGTTGTAGCCGCGGTTCTAACGATTTTGTTCGCATTTGTAAAAGATAAGCGTAGACATAAGCTTCTCAGTTACGTTTTGTTCTTCTTTGCAGCAATAGGAATCATCGGTTATGCTTCTAACGATGGAATTAGCCTTCTCTTCTTTGATGTTCATACTTTACATTATTGGCTTGGAATAGTGGCGTTACTGCTTTCAATCAGCACCTTCGTCGACGGAGCTCTCTTTAAGAAAGGAAAAACCAAAAACCACTGCAATCTAGGTCGATTAACAGCTGTCTTCTCTTGTCTAGCTCTCCTGATAGGTTTACTGTTGCTAATGGGATTTAATATTCAACCTAGAGGATTGCCTACAGTTCAACTTCCAGTTTCAAATATTTTGCCAGAGGTAGAGGTCACAGAGTTTCAGGACATTAGACTGACTCCACTGAGTGAGCAGAGAAATAATGCCATAAAGGGGACACAGTACCTTAATAGAAGCTCCTACAGACTTAGCGTGGTTGGTTTAGTTGAGAATGAACTGAGTTATTCCTACGAGGATCTTCTTAAATTGCCTGCGTATGCTGAAGTTGCCTACATGCCTTGTGTTGAGGGTTGGGGATTCACTGCCAAGTGGACAGGCTTTAAGGTGAACGATCTACTTGACATTGCCAAGCTGCAGCCTAATGCCACATACATTGTTTTCCGCTCTTCTGATGGATACGCGACAGGGCTTCCAATTGGCTATTTGAAATCAAATCAGACGCTGATGGCTTATGGCATAAACGATTTAACGCTTCCTCCTGAACGTGGCTTTCCATTCCAGCTTGTTGCGGTGGATAAGTATGGTTACAAATGGGCTAAATGGGTGACAGACATAGAGGTTGGCGATGAGGTAGTAGCGGGTTACTGGGAGTCAAGAGGTTACAGCAATAGTGCTGACGTTGGCACTCCGCCTTTCATATGAAACTGATCGATGACCAATTGAGTTCCATTATTCAATAATTGTAGGACAGTATTTTACACAGATTATTTTATATCGAGTTAATCTTTGTTACTAAAGTGTCGTATATTTCTAGCTTTTCTAATCCCGCTTCAACGCTGCTCTCTAGTCCAGCCTTGTTTTTATCGAAGAATTCTTTGATCTCCTCAACTCTGCTGATGCCCAGAATGGGAATAGCTGAGATAATGATTCTAGATAATGTTTCGGTGCCCTCAAAGAGTTTCTTCAATCGATCCATGTTGACTTTTACCCAAGTCCAGATTAGTGATATTGCATCTGGATTCCTAAGTGATGCCATAATCATATTTCCGATGTCTTGTCGCTTAACGTCTCCACCTATCGCGAATCCAAGTGATAGAGCGATTATCGACTTGTCTTTGAAGCTCATCATTGCAGCTAATAGTCTAACTCGCTCTTCGTCTGAAGTGCTTTCTCTGTACTTCCTCACTACTGTATCGAGGTCGCTGTAGGTTCGCGCGAATGCTGTGGCTACCGCATCTTTCATGTTTGGTTCAACCTTGTCATAATCTCTGAATTCTGAGGATAAGTCCTTAGCGTAATTTTCATCTATAAAGGCCAGTCGATTGGCGAAGACACCGCGTAGCATTGCGTTGTTCTCGCCAGTCTTATTTTTAAGGATTCTTAGTTGTTCTCTATGGAATTTAATTGATGTTTCGATGATTTTTGATGGTACTATCGTGTTTAGGAAAGACAGCTGATCTGACACTTCTAGGGCTGGGAGATAATTCTGTTCCTGTATATACTTCTTTAGAAGGCCTAAGTATTCTGGGAACGAGATCTTAGCTGCGATAAGGAAGCTCAAAGCGTCAAGTATTATACCCCATCGATCAAGAGAGGATGGGCTACTTTTCCATACCAGATCGTAAAGGTCTTTGTAGTACACTCGGTAGAATCCCGTTTGATCTACGTTAATTTTTAGAGATTCTACTTTCTCGACGCTGATGATCTCTTCTCTCTTGTCGAAGAGTATTTTCTTTTTCTCACCGTTCAGCTTCACTATAATTGGTATTGGCCAGATATCATCCGCTGTACCTGACAGGAGAAATCTTTCTTGTCTCAAGGTCAGTCGTCCAGCGTCCAAGGTAACTGTTATGAGAGGATATCCGGGCTTTCTTATCCACTCTGAGGCGATAGATCTTATCTTTTTCCCACTGGCATCTTCAAGAGCATTCCAGAAATCGTTTCCTTCAGCATTTTGATACTTGAAGCGATTGAGAAAGTTTTCAATTCCTTTTCGGAAGTCTTCGGCTCCCAGGTATTCTTCGAACATTCTTAGTATACTGGCGCCTTTACCGTAGCTTATGTCATCAAAAATCTCTTCAATTTCGCTCGGGGACTTGACCGAGACTTCTATAGGATGAGTGCTTCTTATGCTGTCTCTGGACATGGCACCTGCGGTATCACCTCTGAGGAAGTCTTGCCACGCCTCCCACTCAGGTTGAATTTTGTCCAGAACCTTAAAAGCCATAAGAGTAGCGAAACTTTCGTTGAGCCAGAGGTCGTCCCACCACTTCATTGTCACAAGATCGCCGAACCACATATGCGCAAACTCGTGGGCTACAACCTCAGAAACCCTTTTTCTGGCTCTAACATCGCTTTTCTCGTCGATTAATAGAGCTGTCTCCCTAAAGACGATCGCACCCCAGTTCTCCATTCCTCCTGCGGCGAACTCCGGTACAGCCACAAGATGAACTTTTGGAAGAACATAGGGTATGCCGAAGTATGATTGATAGAAGTCGATTGACGCCTTGGCAACCTCTAGGGCAAATCTTCCTTTTCCAGCTTTGCCTGGAACTGTTGCTACCGCAATATCCGTTTTGCCAAGCTCAGACTTTAGTTCCTCAAATTTTCCAACACCGAGATAAATGAGGTATGTTGACATCTTCGGCGTCTTCTGAAATGACACGACTTTCTTGTCGTCTTCAACTCTGGTTGACTCGGCTGGCATGTTTGATATAGCGTCCAAGTTTTTGTCAATCTTAAGGGTTAACCTGAACTCAGCTTTGTAGCCTGGATCATCCACGCAAGGCAGCATCCTCCGGGCACTTGAAGCCTCAAACTGGGTTGTTACTACGTGCGTGTTATCATAAGGAGCTCTATATATCCCAGTTAGGATGTCTGGGATGAGGCCAGAATATTCTATATCGAGTACACCCTTGAATGGTCCAGTTTTAACAATAAGATTTTCGCCTTCTTGTTCGAAGTGCAAAAGATGAGTTTCAGCCTTCACTTGTATGATTGTCAAGCCATGAGAGCTAAGAGTAATATTTTCTTCAGACTCTATACCAACATGTAGTTTTCCCTGAAATCTAAGATTCTTGAAGTCCAAGTCAAGGAAAAGATTGTAATATTCAACTAACACATGTGGTTTGCTGGATCTCGTCATGCTATTTATGCCTCGCCAAGTTATAGTCGAGTAATTGAAGAGGCAAGCATCAATATATAGTGATTATGATAAATTGGCTAACAGTTTATTATTCCCAAGTTTATTATGCTCATTGTTGGAGCTGTTTTCTCTAGCTCTTGTATTGCTCTCAGTCTTTTTCTAGATGAGTTGGGAAAAAATACGCAAGTTTCAAAACAGGTTAAATACGATGATTCTGAAAGAATTATTTTAAAGTGGTTTATTTTAAATGCTCGTTAAAACCTATTAGGAGAACAAGTATAAAATCACTGGTTTGTTTGGAGTGCTTTAGAGAGTATGTCTACTAATATGGTTTACTACTCCATTGAGGCTGATATTCCACTTAGTCTTTCGGAGAAACTAATGGATTTTGTTCTTAGGAGGTATCTTCAGCTTCATAGGGAAGAGATAGTAAACGTTTCAAGGGACGCAGTTGACGGGTATCCTTCACTTATATTAACAGTCTCGTCCAATGGAGAGAGGGCTCTTCTGATTCAGCTTCGGGGCAGCAGACCGCTGAGGCTTGGGATTATGATGTTAGACCAGGGTGTTCCTCAGGAGAGGGCTGATCTTGTCAGACAGGACATTTCCATTATCATTAACTTCTTTGAGGAGAGGATTAGGAGAAGCACCCTATACTTTGCTTGGAGGGAAGGAGAAGAGATTGTTCCTGAGAAGACAGGCGGCGGGGGGGACAGCCCATTCAATCGTTTGTTTCTAGAGACACAAGTCCTTCTATTTATCGGATTTGTTGTTCTCAGTATCTTTATTATTCAGGTGGTAGGGGTACTGACACCTATTTTTATTCTCTTAGCACAGCTGGTGGTTGTCATGTATTCGAACAAGTTTGTGGCTAGAATTGGCGATTGGAGGATTACTGAGAGGAATCCTTCCATTCACTTCATGGAGTATCAGCTGCCTTTGGAAGAGGGGGAGAGGCTGAGGCAGAGTCTTGTAGGGGAGAGGTTAATGGAGCTTAAGAGGGAGGTTTATGAGAGGACGATCCGTCTGAATGGGCAGATTGACTGTGATACAGCTCATCAGGTTTTTTCTAGGTTTGGGCTGGAGTGTAGACCTGAGAATATGGGTTCAAGGGAGATTAACGTCTATGGGCTGGTGAAGAGGGCTGCAGATAAGTTTGGCTTTCCCATGCCTGAGGTTGTGGTGTCCAATAGTACACGGCCGAATGCTGCTGCTTCTGGGCCTTGGCCAAGCCGTGGTGTTGTCTTGATAACGACGGGGCTTCTTGTCCAACTCAACGAGGATGAGATTCTAAGTGTTTTAGGTCACGAGTTTGGGCACTTGAAGGGACATGATCCCCTGTTTCTTTATGGTTTGACGGCTGCTCAGTATCTTCTCCTATACTACTTCGGCTTTCAGTTCATTTCTTCTTCTCTTCTCTTTTTCTTTGCTTATTTCTGGTTGTCAAGTGTGATTCTCTACTTTATTGCTAAGTTCTTCGAATATAAGGCAGATCTGATTTCAATTATGATAGTTGGACAGCCTAGGGTGTTTGCGGCAGCTCTTGAAAAGATCGGTTTTAGGATGCTGCTTCTTGAGAGAATGCCGCTGTTCCGCATTCAGGAGTGGTTAAGCCTAGACCCTCATCCGCCAACATATTTCAGAATAGGCCAGTTGGAGAAGATCAGGGACTCAGTGAGGATAAGTCATCCTCTTCTTCAGGCAGTCAGAGATGTTACGCACGGATTCTTATCCAGCTTCTAAGCTTAACAAATATTCTTTCTGTACCGGTGTTTCTCTCTGAGGCTGAGGCTCTCTTGTTTTTGATGGTGGGGGGTTGATGTGGTGTTTTCGTGCTTTTTTGTTTGGTTCAGGGTTTTTTGAGGTTTTCCCAGCTGGTTAGAGTGCTTAAACGGACTCTTATTCTCATGAATTGGTATGGAAACGGAACGTTATTCATGATGAAATGTAGCACAATAATTCTATTGTTTTCCAAGATGATCTATAGAGTATTGCGGTCTTCAGGTTTCTTGACTATATTTTACCTGATGCTTTTTAAATTTTGAGTGTTTTGAGCCATATTTAGATGGCTGTGTCGTAACATCTGTTGGAATGGTTTTTACTTCCACTTAATTTTTTTATTACCTACGATTATTTCCTTTTCTAGTCTTGCGTTGTTGGTAGTCGGGGAGCTAATTTTTGCATAGTGTCAAGTACAGGTGTGGAAATGCGTTGTACTGGGCCTAAGCTTTTTTGCATTTCTTTTAAGTTCTGTATGTCCGCTTTATTTATAGCTCCTGTGAGCGGAAGGAACAGAATAATGGTGGCTATGAAGAGTGTACCGCCAAGGGCTAGTTTGATCCAGCTGCTAAAACTTATTTGGAATGTGACAATGTATGCTATAGCTCCGGCTGCTGCAGAGGCGGTTAGTATCCTAGCTGATGATCTCCAGCTTATTGTAGCATTGTACTTCTTTCTGATTAAGTAGAGGCCTAGAAGTTGGCTAGGAACTGTTGCAATAATATTTGTGGCGATTATACCTATTATCTGGAAGTTGGGGATCAATATTAGGCTTAAAGGTATTCCGATAGCGGTGTTGGCTAGGGTGAGCTTCATGGTCGTCTGAGTTCTTCCTTGGCTGTTTAATAGGTTGCCTATGCTTAGGTTTCCGAGAGCTGTATAGAGGAAAGGTATACAGAGGAGAATGAGGTACAACGGGGCGTTCGAGTATTTATCTCCGAAGAGGGTATATACAGCTGGCTGAGCTAAAGCGATCACAACTATTGTGGCAGGTACGACCAAAAGAGAAGCGTACTTAACTGAGAATCTAAAAGTAATTCTAAGAGTCTCCGACTCCTTTTTGCCATCCAGCTTGGAGAAGATTGGGAAGAGAATCATTGTTATTGGAATGGAGAAAAAGCCTATTAGAACAGAGAAATTAACTGCCGCTTGAAAGTTACCTATCATTAAATCCGTACAATAGACAGCCATGAGAAGATTGTAGAAATTTGTTGAAAAGCCAGTTATGATAGCTGAAATCGAGATTGGCAAACCATAAGTAAGCATCACTCGTATTATCTTAGATATCTTCGTAGCTGGATTTGCTTGCTGTAACCTTTTGGTCAATCTAAAGAGAAGTCCGATGCATATGATGCCAGTCAATAGTGTGGCCAAGGTGACTCCTATCGTAGCACCAAGTGTACCCATTCCTAGGATTATGAGCGTAGGCATTAATACAATCTTGAGGATAGCTTGGAGGATCATAATGACGCTGTTTAGGCCAGTTTTCTCCAGGCCTATGAAGGCAGCTTGGGCTACTGCTATAAAAGCATTGGCAAGAATGGTGAAGGACACAATTTGGATTAATGGTGCTATGTTCGGTCGATTGAAGATACTTGTGGCAATGTAATCCGAGAACAGAACTGAGAATACTGATAATGCAATTCCTAAGATTGTTTCGAAAAGCAGCCCAGCAAGGAGGATGGCTTTGACTTCTCCAGGTTTATCCTCCTGAGTGTATTGAGCTGTGTAGCGGGTTATTGCGGTGTTAATTCCCCAGTCTCTAAATATTGTGATGAAGGCTGGTACTGTGAGTGCTATTGTGTAAAGACCATAGTCGGATGGGCTAAGAAGCCTAGTTACGACTATTACTCCAAGGGACATGATGATGTTTGAGATTGCCTGACCCCAGAAGAGGTTGAATCCTCCCTTAACTGAGGCTTCAGCCATCTTAGCTGCCTTACTCAAATTGAGCCTACCTATCCATAGCAAATACCCCTACGATTTTTATATTTGGATGACAAAAGCGTTGAGGCTAATATTAAGAGGCTAGTATTAATTTAGCTTACGCCTTGATATTCAAGTGGCAGAGTGTGTTCTTACGTATTATTTTAAGATTTTTTTAGTCAGATTCCTGCATATATTAGGTGTTGATCTTGAGACAACCCGAAAAACAGAATCTTAATTTTAAAAATAGGATCTTACAAAGTCACGTATGACATATCTCCGATTATTAGACTATGGCCTTTGGGGACATTGTTTTCACTACTCTGAACTTCTACCTTTCTTCCTATGAGGCTATCGGTTATCCTTCTTCCACAGTCTATGCGAGCGCCTTCCATAACAATAGTGTTCTCTATTTCACTATTCCGAATAGTAGAGTCATCTCCTATACTCGTATAAGGGCCTATATACGCGTTGGGACCGATTTCACAGTGGTTTCCAATGATTACGGGACCCCGTATAGTCGTTCGGCTGTGAACTACTGTGCCTTCGCCTATTGCTACATTATTAGTTACTGTTGCCGTCTCTTCGATTCTGCCTTTGTTATAAGGAATCAAATCTCGAAGGACGAGTTGATTTGCCTCTAATAGATCTTGAGGTTTTCCCGTGTCCTTCCACCAGCCTTGAACCCGTTGGACATCCACTCTGGCACCATCGTTAAGGAGAGTCTGGATAGCGTCGGTAATCTCTAGCTCTCCACGCCATGAAGGTTTGATCTTTTTGGCAGCATCGAAAATCTTGTTATTGAAGACATAAACTCCAATCAGAGCCCAATTGCTTATTGGCTCTTTAGGCTTCTCAACCAGATTCTTAACAGTTCCATCGTCATTGAAGACTACTACCCCATAACTGCTAGGGTCTTTAACATTGGTTACAGCTACTACACAGTCGCTCTCATTCTTTTGCATGACATCGACGAGAGGCTTCGCCCCCTGTCTTAGCAAGTTATCTCCGAGGTACATAGTAAAGGATTCGTTGTCTAAATACTCCTCAGCAACAAGGACTGCGTGGGCTAATCCCTTTGGCTCGGGCTGTTCCAAATAAGTGATTTTAACACCAAATTTTGAACCATCTCCTAGGGCTTGTACTATTCCCTCTCTAAGAGGACCGAGGATTATGCCTATGTTAGTTATTCCAGCGTCTCTTAGATGTTCTAAACCGTAGAGTAGTATAGGTTTGTTTGCGATTGGTAGCATGTGCTTGTTTCCGACGAAGGTCAGTGGTCTCAGGCGAGTTCCATAACCTCCGGCGAGGAGAAGTCCCTTCATTTGAAGTTATTACCTCTGTTTTCTTGGTTTTCTGTCCTTTTCATTTGCGTTATAGCCTCTTCAATATGTAATGGTTTGTTATTCAGTTCTTTGAAAGACTTTTCTACTTTGAGAGATGAGTCTGCAGGTCTTTTAGCTAACCAGCTGATACCTGTTGATTCAACAGGTGATAGTAGGGATTTGTTAAGATTGAATGTTTCAGCGATCTTAATCGCCATGTCGTACCTGTTGATCCTATCTCGTCCCGCCACATGGTATATGCCTTGAAGTCTCTTCTCAGCGATTTCCAGCAACATCTCTGCTAAATTAGTATTTAGCGTTGGGGAGGCATACTGATCTGTTACGATACTGAAATTCTTCCTTGTCTTAAGACCATTTAAAATCCAAGTGGCGAAGTTGGGTCGCTTCTCTCTTCCCCAACCAAATACCACACTTGTTCTAGCTATACACCAACTTCTTGCAATGGATGACACCTTCTTCTCGCCCAATAGTTTACTATATCCATAATTATTTATCGGGTTTGGCTCATCCATTTCACTGTATTCGCCTTTCTTGCCGTCGAATATGTAATCGGTTGAGACCTGCACAAGATGTGAGCCAATCATTCGTGAGGCTTCAGCCAAATAACCTGCAGACTCAGTGTTTATAGTCAGAGCAAGGTTTTTCTCTCGTTCACATAGGTCAACATCTGTTATAGCAGCGGCATTTATGATGTAATCCGGGTCAATTTTTTTACATACATCTAAGACAGTCCTTCTGTCAGCTAGATTAAGATGAACAGAATTTGATACGTCAATAGGATTGATGTTATATGTTCCGTATGTTTCGAATCCTCTTTTCAATGCAAGGCTTGTTAATTTTTCACCCAATAAGCCGCTTGCTCCAGTTACCAATAATCTCATCATTTAGACTTCCAAGGAGTTGGATTCAATATCTCTTCTGTAGCGAGAGGTTTCCACCACTTTTCATTCTCTTTATACCATTTGATTGTCTCGTCAAGGGCTGAGTCAAAAGCATTTTCTGGATTCCAGTTCAATTCTTTCCTAATCTTTGAGGAATCTAAGCTATATCTCAAATCGTGTCCAGGTCTATCCTCGACGTATTTTATGAGATTTTGTGGTCTGTCCATAATTTTGAGAATTCGGCTTACCAATTCCACATTGGTTAGTTCATTGCCACTTGAGATGTTGTATATCTCTCCTGATTTCCCTCTTTTCAATACAGCTTCTAGAGCTTTGCAGTGGTCTAGGACGAATATCCAATCTCGAACATTCTTTCCGGTACCATATATTGGTATGGAAAGGTTCATAGCGGCTCGTACTATGGTTTTTGGTATGAGTTTCTCTGGAAATTGGTATGGACCGAAGTTGTTTGTACATCTAGTTATAACGACATTCAGTCCAAAGGTTCTGTAATACGCGAGGGCTGTGAGGTCTGAGGATGCCTTAGAGGCGGCGTAAGGTGAAGAGGGTTTTAACAAGTCTGTCTCTTTGAAAGATCCTTTGATTATGTCTCCATAGACTTCGTCTGTTGAAACCTGAAGTAGCCTAGCATTGATATTGGAGTACCTGATTGCTTCAAGTATCGTTTGGGTCCCAAGAGTGTTGTTTTCAAGAAAGAGCTTGGGATCAGTGATACTTCGATCAACATGAGTTTCAGCAGCTATATTAATTATTGCATCAACATCCTTAACCAAATTATTCATTAGGACTTCATCGCGGATATCTCCCTTTACAAAAAGGTAATGTTTGCTTTCTCTGAGATCCGTTATGTTAGCGGGATTAGAACCAATCGCCAAACTGTCAACGTTTACTATTTCATCATTTTTATAAGTCTTAATCATGTACCTGATGAAATTGCTACCAATAAAGCCTAAGCCACCTGTAACGAGAAGCTTCATATATTAAGTCCATTCCTTAGTTTTCTTATTTGTGAGGTGCGGCGAACCAATCCCAGATTTTACCCACTCTTTCATCATCGGATCTTCCGTTGATGGATTTTGGAATTATCGAAGGGTCGTTCCATGGTCTACGTTCTTCATCTGGATCCTTGGAATCGTAGTGTTTATTTACAAAATATATCAGATAAGCTGTGTCATTGCCAACTACCTTAAAACCATGCCAATACTGGCCTGGAATCTTGACAATCTGGAGGCTTTTGTCGCTTGAAATTACTTCATAGAGTTCCTGACTCTCATCATCGTATGCACATATCTTAAGTGAGCCTGCTAGAACTAAGAAGTAGTCAATCTGCCCCCTTGAGTGTCTATGCCAAGCTCTTACAATACTAGGAAAGCTCGTGGAGAAATTTGCCTGAACAATCTTGTCTTCATCTAGAATTTCCTTCCAATCAGTCCTCATAAGCTCTGTAAAGGAACCTCTCTCATCGAAGTACCTCCTCAAAGGTTTCACTCTTATCTCTTGTAACATGTTGAAATGCCTCACCCTCCCTCAAGGAGAATGCCCTTCTATAAACTCATGATTTTAACATATTGTACCTCAAGGGTTTGAGATAAGCCTTTGGCATCAAGTATCTGTTTCGGACTGGCGTACGTATTCTCTTAGAAGAGAATCTAGCGCGCGTTAGGAGAATTTTAGTCTTTGATAATTAATTTTTAATCCCCAACCTAAACCTTTCACACGGGATAATTTGGTTGATTCTCTATATTTTTCCATCCCAGAGAATGGTCCTGTTACCACCAACAGCACTAGCACTATGGATGATAAAGGCTGTAGCGTTAATGTTGGTAACGTAGAGGTTTGCAACGTCACTATCAGTACCTGTGACTTCCACAATCCTTGGTGCACCGAACAAATTATGTAGCACTGTTACGCTTGATTGACCTTTTAGAATCGTGGCTTGACCACTGTTTATCGTCTTTCGAGCGATCCAGCCACCCGAGTAATAGCATATTGGAAAATTGGTGTATAACAGGTAGCCCCAATCTATCACGCTGAAGCCACCGTTGCTGCCTTTGAAGAACCCTGAGATGATGTTATGGTAAGCTCCCGAAGTATTAAACTCTTCATAATCATAACTTGGGTATGGAGGACTGTACTCTGAATAGCATTGTATTCCTTGAAATGTTATAGCACCTCTAGGACAATAGATGTTAGCATAGGTATTATTACTGCTTATACTATTGTCTTGGAACCGTGTGCCGTCAAAGAGGAGCTGGTGAGCCCCAGCTTCTATTAACAAGCCATTTTTACCGTTAGCCGTAATCGTGGAGCCGACATCGCTCCAGCCCATGCAGCTGCTGCCAAAGTGGAGACCGTTTCCACTATTTCCGGTAAATTCGCATCGAGTAGACTTGCTCCTGTCAACCGAACTTATGATGTACATCCCGTCCTTTTCGTTTTCGCTGCACTCAATCTGGTCAAACCAACAAACATACGGTCGGTACAGGTTTATGCCATATTCCTTAAAATTCTTGATCAGAAGGTTTTGGAGGCGCAGCCTGTAAGGAGAATGTGAGCCATCATCACTGATACACGTGCCACTCGTATTGTTTCCCTTGTTTCCATCTAATATAGCGTTGCCGTCTATGGCTGAGTACCAGTTGTCAGCTCCGTCGCAGATGTTAAACATGTCTACGTTGGCATTATTTGCCATCGTCCATCTTCCGTATATCTCTAACTCTGTATAATTTGGAATACTGATAGTGTTCGCTATTGTGTAGTCGCCTAAACACGTAATTTTCTGTGTTGATATCCTGCTGTGTGTGAGGCTGTTTATAGCTGCCTGTACCACTGTTACCGCATCTGTGCTTGAGTAATCTATTCCTCCAGTCATTCCATTCCAAACATAGTACGTTGCTCCTTCCTTGAAAATGATGTAGGATGAGGTTGAAACTTCGCTCGCGTGCAGTTGAATCTGCTCTTTTAGGGATGATATTTCACTGTCTTTTACCACAGTCTCAGCTTCTAAAACCTCAATCTGGTCTTGGAGGCTAGCTATTTTCGTCTCTAGAGTATCTAATTGGGATTGTAACTTAGTGATATTCGGTAAATTTAGGGCATAACCAATTCCAGAACCGATTAGTATACCTATTATTGCCCCTATAGCGATTGTTTTAAAATCCATAAAGAGATGCTAACCTACTATATTTAATATCATTTATGTTGATATTATAAATAGCGCGCTTTCTCCAGTTTTTTAATTAAATAATTAATGGTTAATTCTAGATTTATTAGTCTAGCGAATGGAAATTACCAATTAGAGAATTAAGTCTTTTCAGTCTTATTCTTTCAGTGTTTGGTGTAGGCTACTGTCTTAGTCAGTCCTTCTTCTAGACTCACTTTTGGCTGCCACTCTAGAAGTTCTTCGGCTTTTCTTATGTCTGGTCTTCTCCTCTTGGGGTCATCTTTAGGCAAGGACTGAAAAGTGATTTCTGATTTTGAATTAGTAAGTTTGATAATGAACTTGGCAAGTTCTAAAATCGTTCTCTCATCGTCGTTCCCCAGATTCACTACCTGACCATCTATGCCTTGTCTAAGTAAGAGTTTGAAGAGCCCTACTATCTGATCAGTGATGTAGCAGAAGCTTCTTGTCTGCCTACCATCTCCATAGACTGTTATGGATTCGCTTTTTAATGCTTGGTCGATAAATTTGACTATAACTCTTCCGTACTGGTTTGTCGATTTAGTGTCAAGTCTTGGGCCGTATGTGTTAAAAATTCTGGCAATTCTTACTGGCAGCCCGTATTTTTGGCAATAGGACAGGCTGTATGTCTCTGCAACCCTTTTTCCTTCATCATATATGCTTCGTGGTCCTATGGGATTCACGTTTCCCCAGTAGTCTTCAGGTGTGGGGATTATTGTTGCATCACCGTATATTTCTGAAGTTGAAGATAAGAGAAATCCTTCGATGTCGTTTTTCCTTGCAATTTCAAGTAGATTACGTGTTCCAAGGACGCTTGCATCTAAAGTTTGTATAGGATGTTTTTGGTATAATGGCGGTGAGGCGATACAGGCCATGTTGACTATGTAATCTATCTTTTCGGTTGGTTTGTAGCTTATGATATCGCTTTTTACAAGTTGAAAAGCGTCTTTTTTTAAATGGCTGATATTATCATCTGAGCCTGATAATAAATTGTCTACACATATTATTCTTGCATTAAGAGTATTTAGAGTATCGCAGAACCATGAACCAAGAAAACCTGCACCGCCTGCGACTAAGAACGTTTTTCCGTCAACCATGTGTCTACTTAGACTATCCCTTAGAATGTCCAAGTCTTTCTTTATGATCGGATTTAATTTCAAGGTCTCTTGCTCTTCATTTCTGTACTATTGTCAATTCCCACATATTTTCTACTGTGAGGTTTAAGCATATTCATCCATGTATTAGATTTATTATTTTAGATGATAAGGTCAAAAGATGGAGGTGAAGAAGTCTTCTAAGCGAGCCCTAGGATTTCAGAGAAAGCCCTGACCATCTACATCCTTGACAAGACCCCTTACCACCACTCCTTAATCATACGTGGTTAACCTCTTCAATCCATACTCCTAAAAGTATCTAAGGTATTTCCTTTTATTAATTACTCAACTAATTATACAATAATCATGCGTTCTTTACACTACTTGCGTTTTTTAAAAATATCCATTTAAGATTCTTGATATATTACTAATGGATTGTCGGAGTTTATCTTTTAGTATATAGAAAATGCATAAGATTAGTGTGGTTACTGAAATTGCTAAGCCAATGTAGAACAAGTTTTGGGGCCAGAATTCTAGTGTGACAGTGTATGTACCTGTCCTATTGATGTACCATCCATTGGCGTAGCCATTGGCTTTGAAATGGTTTTGGTCAGATAATTGTTGCCGATCGATAGTCGCAATCCAACTTTTGTCGTAAGATTCACTTAGGACAAGAGAGAAAGGAGTAGAAGTGACAATGTGTACAACGTATTTGGTCGGATTTATTTTTTCAAAAGTCAGTGATATGTTTCCAGTGAGGTGTGAAAAATATAAGTTGTTGAAGTAGGTCAAGTTCTTAACATCATTCTGTGCTTGTACTAGTATTGTATCTTTCGGAAGGGTTGAAATCTGTTGAGCATCAAGTTGATCTGCAAACAAAAGAATTGTCTCTTCAGGTCTGAAGTCAGTTCTTTGAATGAAATTTACTATTTGATTTAGACCTCCATTTATCAAGATGCACTTTGTTGCACCATAAACATGCATGGGCTGCCAATACTCATTCTTGTAAAAGCCTATCTCGCCGAAGCTCTGTACTATACTTAAGTTCGTTTGCGTGTTAAAAAAAGATTGAATAAGCTCACCTGATGTAGTTGGCCACATTATATTGTCTTGCATAAATGACCAGTTCGTATCGTTGTGAATTAGAACATATCTAATATTCATAAGACTCAGTAGTTGATTTCGAATACCAAAAGTTCCGTTATTATTGATAATATCTGTAATATACTGAACCAAACCACTTCCGACGTCAAGAGATATCACTTGTTGGGGGAACAGCCATGATTCAGGTTGTTGTCCGACAAATCCTTTAATTCCTCCATTCCAAGAGTAAGCAACAAATTCCTTAGTAATTGGCAATGATAATATGTTGAAGTCGTCGTATTGAGAATAGAGCCAATTCTTTGCATCGAAGTAGTAAGATGGCACTTGTACTCTTGAGGAAGGTATAACTCTGCCACCCGGGTATATTATCTCATTTGAAAGGGAGGGATAACCATAAATTAAGAGTGGAGTTAGAACCAACGAGAAAACTAAGACACATGTCAATTGCCTAGCAAAATGCCCCAGCGAAAATATTTCAGAGTATTTCGATTGGAAGCTTGATTTCTTCCTTCGAATATAATTTAAGGATACAGATAATATTGTAGCCAAGGCTAATCCCAATAAATAAGAATAGCTAAGTGAAACATAGACTCCAAATTTTAGAGAAGGTAATCGAAATGCTTCAAGCAATCCAAGAGAATTCAGAACAATTGGAACAAGATTTCCCAAAGGAGAATTGGTGCCAGATGCAAGAGCCACGCTGAACAAGTAGAAAAAGTAAAAGAAAATAACCCTTCCTTGAACTAGCCGACGGAAAATAACTGGAATAAAAACTAAAAACAAGAGAATAAAACTAATTATAGTAAAAAATGGGGAAGTGTAGAAATTAGATAACGGAATAAGAATATCGCCTTTATACGCCGTGCCTAAACCCCAAAAAGGCATAGAACGCATTGTATCTATCAAAGTTGCACTTGACGCTTGAAAAAAACTAAAGGCGTCGCCACCTATCGGAAAGATGTTAGCTAATTCGATTTTTGAAAAAGCAACAACGGGTATTAACCAAAACGAATTAAGAGCAATCCAAATCAAACCTAGCTTCAATGAGAATTTTAACAGAAAAGAAACATGCTCTAGCACGGATCGTCTTCTTGCACCTTCGGCCACATATGCTATATCAAATAGAAATAATGCAATCAAAGTCAAAATAAGATTGACAGGATTGACGTAGGCAGGTGTGAGGACGAGTGTCCAAATTAAGCTTAAGAAGACGACATATCTCAAGCCTCTTCTCTCCCTTATGACCTTAATATAAAGACCGAGAATAAGTGGGAGGAACGCATAGAATATTGGGTCAAAAGGGGGAAATAACGATGTCCCCCACACAAATATTGCAGCGAAAGGGTTGAACATATAAATTACGGAAGAAAGAAGACTCAAAAGGTGTTTCATTTTTCCTGCAGGAAACTGATTTGATAGGAAGTACATTGATATTCCAGCGAATGTTAAAAGAGAATAGTAAAAAACCATTTGAATTTGAACTATTGATAGACCTATTCTCTCTAAGAAGACTATCAAGAGATTTTCCTGAGTTAAGGTAACTGCTCTGGTATTAACAGTACCTAAAGTCGCAAAATCAAGCCAAATGTAGATATTATCTGATAAAGCCTTACCAGGGTTAAGTGGAAAAGTTTTATCCCACATAATAAGTAAAGAATCCTTAAACCAAGTTAAGGAGACTAATCCCAAAGAAAAAATAATAGATAGCGAGATAATGGTCAATCGGTATTTTTCCCAGTAGCTAGAAATGAACATTTAGAATTCCTTGAGGTTGAATATTCTTCTAAAGTTAGAACGAGTTATGTTCAATCATTTCGCTCCATAATACTCTATTAGCCGATTTTAGCTAGGATTTGGTTCTTTTAAGATTGTCGCATAGATGGATGCTATCTTTTGACTCAATATGTCCCATGTGTGATTTCTTATCACGCGCTCTTTGCCATTTGCCCCCAATTGTTCACAGAGGTCTGGACTTTCAAACAGTAGGAGAATTTTTTTCGTCAAATCTTCAACATCGCCAAAGTCAACCAAGTAGCCATCAATACTATCTCTAATTACTTCTTGTATAGCCCCAATGCGAGCCCCAATGACTGGTTTTCCACAAATCCATGCCTCTAGATAAACAATTCCAAAAGCATCAGCTCTAGATGGCATAGCAAATACGTTACAGGAATCGAAAGCATCGCGTTTTTCTTCTTCAGAAACATAACTCAAATCAATGATTTTAAGATTTTTTAGTCGTGCTCTCTCCAACAATAACTCTTTGGTATCACGCCCAATTGTTACAAGAATGATGTTCTTGTTATGATGTTGGATTATGTCTAGTGCTTGCATTAAATGAATAACTCCTTTATCATAACTTTTACTACCGGCAAAAAGTACTATGAACTTATCATCGAGATTATGTTTCTTTCTAAAACGATTTCCATCCCTATCTTTCCACTCATCAATTTTAATTCCATGAGGTAAAACGTAGATTTTCCCCGGATTCACTCCTAACTCAACAATTTTTTCCTTTTCAATATTTGTCAAAGCGAAAACCGCGTTGATATCTCGCAGCAATCTTGGAAGATGTTTATTGAATAGAAATGGAAGATCAAAATGAAAAGCTGGTGTACATACTACTGGAACGTGGGCCTTCTTTGCTGCTTTTGCTGCAATCCACATATACGTACTCGGAAAAGGAGTAATATGAATTAGGTCATAATGTGATTCAATAATATGTTGGTATAATGCAGGCGACCATAAGGGCGCAAACGGATTTGTATACAGCGTATATAGAGTATCGCTAATAAATCCTGAATCTATATGCTCGGCTCTTGCATCTTGAGGCATGACTCTGATTTTGTTTACTAAAGGGATTCTTGTATAATTCAGTATTTTGAATCGATGAATTGTTAAACCATTTATTACTTCTACTTTTTTGAGAGGTTTATGTTTTGTCGAATCTGTATTAGTGGAGGTGAGAATTATTGCTTTGTTTCCCTTTCTTGTAAGTTCTTCAGCAATATGTTGAATATAGATTTCAGACCCAGTTAGATTAGCTGGAAGATATTTGGCTACTACGTAAGCTATGTTCATCTTGATCAAAATTTCTTCCTCGGAATGTGTTTCTATGTTTCAATTCTTTTCCGGCTACGATTTCAATCTGATAACTTCAATCCCGAACCTTCTTTTCGCGTCCTCTAATAGTCATCAAGTCAATATTATTTACTTCGCTTGAGTTATTGAATTTATGAATTGATAGGCAGAAGACCGCTTATGCACTTTTTAATGTCTCTAATAAATCTCTTGCTCTAATTTCCCAATCCCATTCCTTAGCCCAGTCCAAAGCATCTTTGGCAGTCTTCTTATAGAACTCTTGATCATTTAGCAGCTTCAGAATATTCTCAGCAAAGGCATTAAAGTCGTAGCAAGGTGTCTTGAGCATCCCTTTAGGATAGTAGGTCTTCAATGCTGGGAGATCGAAGCTAACTCCCGGTAAACCACACGCCATAGCTTCACATGCTGCCATCCCACCACTGTCATAAGTTGCAGGATGCACAACGACTCTACTATTTCTAAATATTCTTATTTTTTTAATATTATCCTTAAAACCAAAAAAGACAATGTTGTTCTCTAGACCATAACTTTTAATTTTACTTAAGACAGCATTTTCAAGTTCACCTGTACCGATCATAGCTAACTTAGCATCTTTCTTAATGACACAAACTATTTTCCATATGTCTATGAGCTCCAAAACACCTTTCTGTGGGTGAAATCTTCCTATAAAAACTGCATCGAACTCTTTCTTTGCAGGCTCAGGAATCATAGCTGGGATTCCAAAGTCAACTCCGCCGCGAACAGCCACAACCCTATCAGAGGTAAATCTCAATCCATCAATGAATCTCCATCGGTCTGATTCATTGGTGACCCAAATCATATCAGAATATTTTTTAACTAAAAAAAAGACAGGAAGTTGTGCAATATAATAAAGTAAGCCTCTCAGCCTCCTCCTACCTTTGTAAGGCGAATCTGTACTAAAAGGTTGAGGAGCGAATAAGTAAAAACCCGCTACCCACTTTATTAGAGGAAATCGCATCTTGAGAACCCAGGCTGGTAATGAATCAGGCCAAAAATCCGAACCTGAATACACTACTGTATTCCCCTCTTTTGGATGAAACTTCAACAAAATCAATGAAAGATTGAAAGCTCTCTCCAAATATAGAATGTATAGTCCTAGTCGCCCAAGCTTTGAAGAGGGAAGAACAATATAACTAAGATTTGACAACCCATAGTCTTGATATATTTTATAACCTTCCTCTGAGGTGAAGACTTGAATCTTATGTCCTCTTTCGGACCAACGCCTCGCGCACTCAATGAAGATTCTCGTACCACCATCAAGTGTTCCAGTCCTAGTCTGAGAACAGCCAATCACATAAATCTGTAAAGGTGCATCTTTCAAGTCTCTTCAAACTCACACTCGAACTTCAACTAGTGTTAGCATGCATTTTAACATCCAGAAGCAGTTTCGTAGCACTCATCAGGTCTGAGAAGGTGTTGATATTAATATTAACATTATCCAGCATAGCACCATATGCCTTACCCACCTTTGACATCAACCCAATAGTATCACTAATCTCCTTCTCATTCCGACTAGAAGAAACAGTAGTCTTGTCAATAAACTCGAAGACTATTGGATCGAAAAGATAGACGCCAGTACCACGCAAGCGGGAATTAACATTCGAAGGCTTCTCATTAATGTCGATTATTTTATTTGTATACTCATCTAATACCACACAACAGGTACGCTTCAATATCTCAACGTCATCCTCAACAACAATCCCCTCCACTACCCACGCCTTATTCCTGCAAAAGGCTAAAGCCATATTTTCGAAAGATCTTGCGATCGTAAAATCGTCACCCAAAATAACCATAAAAGGCTCATCAACCAAATCTCTAGTCAAACTAATAGCATGTGCGATCCCCTTCAACTCATGCTGCTCAACATAACTTATTTCAACGTCCCAGTCTTTTCCATCCCGAAAATACTCTTTGACAAGTTCCTTCTTGTGCCCAACAATCAGATAAATATTCTTAACACCGACACTTTTCATATTCTCTATAACATACTCAAGAATAGGTTTGTTCAATAATGGTAGCATGGGTTTAGGAAGAATCCTCGTCAAAGGTAACTCAGCTAGACGATTTCCTCTTCCAGCTGCGGGAATGACACCAACATTAATCTGTTTCATTCTTTACATCTCATCGAGGATTTATCGGCGGTGTAATACTTTGAATAAACCGTTTACCCTTTGATTGTGCTGCGAGGAAAGAATAGATAAGTAGAGGCATAAAAGGATGCATCACTTTCATCACTTCTTTATCCCCCACCCTACGTATGCTTTGAACGCCACCTCTTTTTCTAAATATAGTCTTAGAATCTTTTAAAACCTGAAGTATACCTCTTAAGGCTGCAATTGCTACTTGTAGATTTCTTCTCATTACTAACAGATAGAGTGCCTTGCTAATCTCGATGAAAAAGACAACAGGAAGAATCATAACCAAATTTTTAGTCTCATAGTTCTTTATAATTGTTACAAAGTGATTTCTCGTGTACCATTCAACATTCTTAAGTCTTTCAAAATAGGTTCTTCCAACCGTTCCGCCTCGAGCATGATATACAACTGCCGAAGGCAGAAAATAGATTTTATATCCAGCTAAACGCGCCCTCCAAGAAAAATCCATATCGTCATATTCCATGAAATAATAGTTATCGAATAAACCCATCTTATTAACGACTTCACGCCTAACAGCAAAGGCCATACCCTCTGCAAAAAAAACTTCTCGCGGATCTCTTTCAGGAGCGTAACCGTACGAATAGCCAAAACGATCAAGGTAATTCATAGAAGAATCGAAAGTTTTTCTATCCCACATAGAGATAGAATTGCATTGTACTATTCCCACATTTCTATGATTTACCATGAAACTAGCAATTTCTCTCAGCCATGTGGTGTTGACTTCCATATCATTACTCAGACAAACGATTATATCACCTTTTGACAGTTTAATGCCCTCATTATTTGCTGGAGACCAACCAACATTCTTGACTAATCGTTCAATCCTTATTTTCGGATAACTCTTTTCAACAAATTCTACACTTCCATCTGCAGACCCATTGTCTACAAGTATAATCTCCAAATTACCTTCAGGGTAATCACTACCCAAGACACTTGGAATACATCTACTAAGCCATTGTTTGCCATTTAGATTGACTATTACTACCGATATGTTAGGAAACGGAGAATCCATGACTTTTTCCATTCATTAATTTGTATATCACTTATTCAAGTTTTTCATTCACAATTTACAGATTCAATCCATAATTGAGAACAGAGACAATGTATGGGCGACGTATAACAAGAATTCCCCAGCCTTTTTTACTTTATTTTTCCGCAAAAATAATTTTTCTAATCGACATTGGAACCAGAATGCGAAAAAGGCATCCACTACCAATGATTGCTAAAGAGGATTAAACCGATTTAAGCAGGTTTTACACCAAATATTCTATTACGTATGAATTCTCTTCCGCTTTTGCTTTTAACAAAGCCATAGATAATAGCATCTGTTAATAGCAGTGATACTACAGGTTCATACATGCAAGCCATGTCCCCATACTTGATGGATAATAGAATTCCTTTGACCATTTTCGGGATAAATAAGTTCGCGTAGATAGTCCATACAACGATTCTAAGAACATCCCTATAATTGGTCAAGTCGAAATACGAAAAATTCCGCGTATAAATACTTGGCAAGAAGATCTTGTCAATGTTCCTCAATCTCCTTTTGATCAAGTCTTTCAGATTTCGAACATTCACGTGATATATGCCACAGAAAGGAACGTATCCAAATTTATCATAACCATTCTTAGCTAACATTACTGGAACATCAATATCCATAAACCTATCCAAATTTCCAATAACCTTCATCAAAGGCTCTCTTCTGTAAACACATATTCCAATAGGCGGCATCTTAGTTGGATTAAATACACAGACTTTATAGAACCCTTTATCATTCACAACTGTCTTGTCTATCTCAATACAGAAGAATTGAAAAACAGGATCCAGCTCCAATGGATGATATCGCAAGTATCTTCCAATAGCTCTATCATCAGGTTTTGGCATGAATCTGGGAAATGAACCAACGAGTGAGCTTTCCTTTAGCAAGGGTTTAATTATCTTTTTTAACCAATCGTCTCCTACTACTTCGATGTCAGCGTCTAAATACAGGAACAGTTCTCCTCTACTGCTCTGTAAACCCAGCATTTTGCTGAGTTCCGCGTCCTTCTTCACTCTATTGAAGATTATAGAAACACAAATTCTCTCTTCATATTCCTTGACTAATTCTAAGGTTTCGTCAGTTGAGACGTTATCGACAATAATAATCTCAAGCAGGTTCAATGGATACTTTTGTTTTAAAAGGGCATCGAGACAAGTTCTAATATTCTTCTCCTCATTATACGTTGGTATTACTATACTTATCGTGGGAAGCTCTCCTTCGGCCCTTGATGGCTTTTCATGACTTGTCGTGGGATAATATACATCCTGATCCTGTGCTAAATTACTTGTTCTTCTCAAAATCTTTCACATGCCCAAAGACCTTCGTAGCGCCTTTAATAGAATATTTCAAATCCTTCAGTGACCTTATCCTCGCTAATTGTTTAAGCAAGTATTTCGGGGAAAGAAACACCCTGTAAATCTCGTCACACAGCTTCATCACTTCATCTGGTGTCATGTCCGGCGTTTTCAGGACGGGTTCTTTCATATCAAAACGAGCATAATCTTTGGGATCTACTCTAAACCAACTGTTTTTTAGTGCTTCAGCATAAAGTTTGGATCCAGGATATGGCATAATAACCGTAGATTGAAGTGTGATAGCCCATCCTTTCTCCATCAGCATCCTCGCGAGGTTTAGAGTGGATTGTGCGTCCTTCCTCGTCTCCCAAGGGTAGCCAACCATAATTGTTATGTGCGGTTCCAATCCTTCTTCCCGCGGTAATCTACATTCCTTTATAATCCCTTCGATTGTCGTTCCCTTGTTCAAATGGTCTAGTGTGGTCTGGCTACCTGATTCCACACCGAACAAGAGCATTCTAAAGCCCGCCTTTCTCATAAGCTGGTAGTCACTTCTTGCTAGACTTCCAAAACGCATGTTGCATCCAAATTGCATCTTCTCGCCAAATCCTTTCTCGATAAGTAATTCTGTGAATTTTTTCAGCCACCCACCAACTGGAAAACAGCCAGTGTCATCGAAAACGGACTTCACTCCATATTTCTTTATCAAAATGTTAATTTCTTCAGCCAAGAGCTCGGGCTTCCTCGTCCTGAATGTAGGATAAAGTGTTGGCCAACTACAGAAGATGCATCCTCCGTTTTTCCTCCACCAGCAATCACGGCCAACCATCGTATACGCTCCAGGTGTTACCTTGAAATTCCCATTCTTCTTGCTGTAGAGTTGCCACTTCGTCAAATCTCGATCAATGAAAGGAAGAGAATCCAAATCATGATTCAAGACAAAATGTCCGCTGCTTTTTATCTCTTCTTTCTCTCGGTACCATATGCCAGGCTCCAACATCTTAGATTTACCATCAAGATATTTAACGAGATTCAACAGGAGAAAGTCGTAGTCTCCACCTTCGAAGACATAGTCCACCTTACAATTCTCCATGGATTCACTTGGGAGCGCTGTAACATGATCACCAACTAATACAACTCTTGTATCAGGAGACGTTTCTTTCAGATTATCTATTATTCTCCAGTGCATCTTTACCACAGGAGTCTTCGTTTCAATCATCATTAAATCAGGTTTAGCGGTTTCTATATCTTTCAGCCACTCATCATATCCTTTCTCCTCAGCAATTCCATCATCCCATACCACACTGTAGCCAGCTCTATCAAGCAGGGTAGCTGCATAAGCTGGGAGAACAGGATAAATATAGGTGCTCTCAGAGAACCACTGAAATTGGCGATTCTGTGAAAGCAATGGTGTACCCTTACTTCGGGGTAGTGGAGGATATGATATGGCGATTTTCACAATCAAGCCTTCAGGTTAGATATACATCCCTGTAGAAATGCCACACCATATGCGAGGTGTGTCAGGATAATGCCAGCGAATACTGGAAGAACCATTCGAATATTTTTCGTCATCAATCCTTCAAACATGCATAAAACCAAGTAAACAACTATAGAAGCGCTATAGAACCA
>JAUPKU010000203.1 GCA_030837285.1 Thermoproteota archaeon
TCGCTGTGCTAGTTGCGGATTGTGGTTCTGAGGATATGTCGTCGAGAGTCGGAGTTAGACTCATTTAGGTTCTTGTTGATCTGTTTCCATTCTTAGAGCCTTTTGTTCCTCCGTTTATCTCCTTGTATCTGACTAGACTGCTTGGGAGATGGAAGGTATTGGGTCTTATCTCCGATTACAACAAAAGTGTCAGGAGGTTTGGGAAGCTCCATTATGAGGTTTCAATTGACTTGTCGTTGACTCAGAAACAGGTGAATGGTGTTCTGAGGCGAGCCTCTGGGGAAGGGGAGGATGTGAATGGATTGTCTGAAGAGAAGAAAGGCCGCGTTAAATTCATATGCGAAGTGGAGATCAATAAGGCCCTTATGGAAATGATGAAGGAAGGAATGAAGAACATGCCGATGATGGGAAAGTGGCGTCACATGGCAGAGAGTGAAACCAAGTAATAGACAGTAGAATCGGGTAGGGCTAGTTGCCACTTCCGATTTTTTGACTTACGAGTGAGTAGTCTTTGTGTGTCTGAGGCTGAGGCTCTTTTGTCTTGGGGGTAGGGGGTCGGAGGACTGTTTTTGGTCTTTGTTGTGGGAATGGGATGTTTTATAGGCTTTTTAATCTTGGAAAAAGTGCTAAATTCGATTCGAAATCGCATGAACTGGTATGGAAAGGGACTGTTATTTAACATGAATTTTAAAAGGCTATTTTAGTGTTTTCTGGGTGGTCTATGGGGTTTGGCTGTTTGTATCTTGTTTGGAGAGAGAGAAATATTGAGTAAGTTTTCGGGGGAGAGTGTTTTTGGTTGCAAACTGGGGGGATTTGTTTCTTTCTGTATTTAGTAGTTTCTTCTCATTGCACTACTGATTGCTCTTCTAGAGTGTTGAAGCTTCTTTGGATATGGTGAGGATATTCTATACTTGGAGTTCATAAAGATGAAATAATAGATGTTCGTATAACAGTTAAACAGTTATGCTTATCCTGAGTAAAATAGGTGTTTAAAAATGGTCAAAAAAAGAAGCCCCCTAGAAATCTGTGCTGACGTTCTGAGAATATCAAAGGAAGGCGCCAAAAAATCGCATATAGTCTACAAAGCAAATTTGAACTTCAAGATTGTGAACGAATACTTAACGCATTTACAGGAAACAGGACTAATAACATTCCCCTCAAACAATGAGCCTCTCTTCAAAACAACACCCAAAGGATTAGAATACATAGACCAGTACACAAGACTAACCCGCACTTTCAATACGGCTTGATATAAGAAAGAGACGACTAGCCCGCTCACATAAACTAGACTAGATGTTTACGCATACTAGCTAACTAGTCGACAGCCTCAACAACTATTCAATGTGGGTTATTTACGGTATTTGTAAAGACATCTTTGACTTTTAGTACTCAAAGGTGTAAGAAAATCTATATTAGATGTCTAGCGCTAGATTGATCATTAAAAAATAGAATTTTGTTAGTTTATTAATTTCTTATGTATTCTCTTCTTTGAAGAATATATCATCTGTTGGTGCAAAGATATTTCCTATGCGTATCCTGGATATCTTCTATCTTCGCTGACTAAATCAATCTAGACACATTGTCTCTATTGGCTTGATAGAGTCTCTATCCTTAATGAAAAGGAGGTCGATCTTGCTTTTATCTAGCGCAATATTTACACATACTAAGGATTCAAAAGCACGAGCTGTATAAACAAGCTACTAGACCTGAATGATTATTTATTGAAGATGAAAAATCTCGTTGTCTAAGCCTCCGGGTGCATATTACTATTTTTTCTTTATGCAAACCGATCTATCGTATACTAATTAAATATTGGTTTTTATCTATCTTTTCATTAATTTACTAGGTTACTAATTAGCGCGTGCTAGACTATAGAGCCAAGTGTGCAACGACTCACAAGCAGTAGGTAGCGTTTAAAATTTTTATGAATGTTGTTATTTTCTTTTTATAAATTGTTAGAAGAAGGTTAGTTAGTGTGCAGAAACTTGAACTCAATGAAGTCAGCGCTGGATATGGAGCAGAAGAGGTTATACATCGAATTAGTCTTACGATAACTGAGCCATCGATTTATGTTGTCTTAGGGCCAAATGGAGCAGGAAAGACTACGCTCTTTAGAACTATTGGTGGGATCCTAAAACCATTTTCAGGTCAAGCAATGTTTGATGATGCGGATCTTTTCTATTCAAAAGTTGCACGGAGAAGGATAGCTTATCTTTCCCATTTGAACGCCCTTCCAGAGGAGATGACAGTCTTCAATGCCTTGAAGTATTACGCTGATATTGAAGGTGGAGATGTTGAACATGTCCTTGATCTTCTCAACTTGAGAGATCTTAAAGATAGAAAATTTAGTTCTCTGTCACAAGGACAAAAAAAGAGAGTTTCAGTAGGCAAGATTTTCCTTAGAGAACGAGATCTTTACCTCCTTGATGAACCAACTTCTAATGTGGATCCAAAGATCTCCAAGGAAATCAGAGATATTCTCATCAAGTTGAGTAAAGACAAGTTCGTCCTCTACTCCTCGCATAATCTCTACGAAGCAAGAGAAATTGGAACTTATTTGATCCTGATTAAGAATGGAGAACTCAAGTTCTTTGATAAGATAGAGAATGTAAAGGCGAGACAATATCGTATAGGCATCAAAACGTTGAATGATGTATCTCAGCTATTGCCCGAATCCAAGCTTGAAAATGGATACTATGTAGTGACAGTTGATAGTCCGCAAGAAATTGCGAAGATTGTTAACAATCTGGTGCAAGGTGGAGCTGAACTCTTGGAGCTTCGTGAGTTGGATAATCCATTGCAGGATTTTTTTGAGGAGTGACGACAATGAGCTTTTGGCAAGTCACCATGAAAAGAAGTGTAAGATTGAGTAGAACTTACGTTATTCTAGGTATAGGAATGTCTATCTATGGAACAATTCTGTCGAATATACTATCCTTCATTCCAGACGATTCTGTTAATCCAGCTAGCACACCGATTGGTATGATGAACAGTTTTCCTATCCTATCAGTGGCTCTTCTTTCGCTCTCAGCTCTCCTTTTTTCGTTATCTGTAGTGATGCTGTTCGTATATGATAAGAATAATGGAGTTCTTGAGTATCTTCTTTCTACTGGCCTTGACCAACTTGATATTTTTAAGGGATATGTGAAGGCTTCATTGACACTAGCAACCTATCTCCTAGTCTTTTCGAACATATTCAACACAGCAATAGGGATCTATCTGGGAACCAGTTTGGAGTTATTAATGAGCATGGCTGTTCTCACGTTTGCTCTTGGCCTTTCAGAGGTCTTCCTCGTAACTATCACGATGATTGCTTTTAGTTCCCTTCAGAAAACACCTATGGGAGCTAATCAACCTCTCGGAGTGATCATTGGAATCATTCCCATGTTTCCAACGTTAATACTCCCTCTCTTATTTCCTTCAAATGCTATTATCATTGTCATCTCGATCGCGGCTGTAACTTTGCTTGTTTCATTAGCTTTACTTCTTTCTGTTAGTCGTCTCGTTCTGAGGGAGAAGCTACTGCCCTAAAGAAGCGTTTGACAATACATAGAAGATTTCAGTAATTTGTTGGGTGTATATAAATGAGAGTTGCTATAACAAAGGTCTTTTAGTATCTCAGTAAGAATCTCAAGCTGCATTTTGGGCACTTGGCAAGTAAAGAAAATATTCCTTCCATTTTGTTCTTTTCCAGCTATGACTACAGCTCAAGCACTTCAAGTTTCATAACAGACAGATTTTCGATTGACCAAGTAAATTTGTTTTGCATTCTTTAGCATAGGATGTTAAGTTCTTACTAAATCGTGTGCTAATTTTACGCCTATTTCTAGAAGTAATAATGGCATTACTTTCAGAACAAACGCTTTAAGGTTTGTAAAAGTATGATAGAACCAAGTGAAGAAAATGGAGGATAGGAAAACAAACGAGGAAGATCATGTTGACAAGGTTCCTTTCCTAAATAAGATCTTCGAAGACCTAATCTCCGATGCATCAGATCTTATCCGAGACCTCTATTGGGGCGTGAAGACCTATCTCATCTTCGGACTGATGACAATCCTCTTCGGTCTCCAAGAACTGTTTTCCAATATGGATAGACTGGGCGAGCAGTTCTATATACCAGCATTCATTGCTGGCACATTGATTTTTAGTGGACTAGCCCAGATTATAAACTTCTTCAGATTGAGGAAAAAATACGCGAGGTTATTCAAAGCCCAAGCAGACTTGAAGAACTCCTAGGAGCGTTATATATGTCGTTTCCTCGGAGAGACCCAAGTAGAATCGCGTTGGAGTTGCTCGATTGCATTGATGAGAAAGATGGCAGAGCAACCAAGTGGGATCTGATTAAAATACTGGGCAATGAGACGCAATTCACTCATTGGGTTACCAATTTTTTGGTGAAAGATCGATTTGTTGAGGAAATAGTCGAATCGCGCTATCACTTCTACAGGAAAACAGAAAGTGGCGATCTGTTCCATCGCTTGTTGAAAAGTGGAGAGATCATAGATGCACTGCTACGAGTCAGTGGAAAACGGCTACGAAGTCTCTAGCTTGCATTAGTTGATTCATCATAGACAGCATCCACTCTCACTCTTACAAAATCGATTAAGCGGATTGGTTATTATCTGATTTTTTCAGGAATATCTTCATTCGTGATCGCGTAGAGCAATTTGGACATTTCAAGTACTTCCAACCACCGCCCTCCCTATCTATGCCATGGGGCTGAAAAAATCGGTTAATATTGATATTTCGAAATTGTAACCACATCTTGAGCAAAGGTATACAGTAGCCTTTGTATGTCACGAGACGAGGAGGAGCAACCCACCGATTACCAACGCTACTCAGATATACCAATACGCAAAAAGTAAATGGAAACTGGAAAACCCGATAATCATAATATATATTGTATAAAAACGAAGGTTTTCATCCCGTCTTTTCTTCTCGGTTCACGATAGTTAGGCAAAAAAAGGCATCGGAGGGGGGAGAGTGACCATGACTCTAACATATATCTTGAAACCCGTTGAGGGGGGAACTGAAGTCACATATGCATGTGCTTGTGGGGTTGGTGGATTCTTTGCCCAATAATCGAAGGATTGCTCGGGGAAAATCATCTCGGCATCGAGACATCCTTAAACAACCTGAAGAGTATTCTGGAGAAATAGATGCTCACTAGAACAGGAATCTAGCAAATCAGAAAGAAGAGTTACAAAGCGCAGAAACTAAACAACAAGAACTAATGAGAAAATCGGAGAAAGAACTCAGAGAGGCTCTTGGGTTAGCGTAAAGAAGCTACTTTTAGGAACAAGATCGATCGATTCAATTCCTAGTCTATGGGATGATCATTCCTTTAAGGTATCTTTCTAGCTTGCCTTCAGTTATCTTCTTGAACGCTTCAGGTAGTTCTTCCAGTTTGAATGTATGCGAGTATAGTCCTTTAACTGGAATCTTACCCGATGCGATCAGTTCCATGGCCATTTTGCCTTTGCGCTGACCACCCACACCGACGCCAGTTAGTATTCTGGATCCATAGTGAATCAGGTTAGGATTGAAGGTGACAGTTGTGTCAAGGGTTGATCCTCCGAATATACACACTACCCCACCTGGTCCAACGACTTTAAGTCCTTGAACGATTGCATCAGGTTGGCCAACAGTAACAACGCATCCATCAGCCATCTTTCCTTTCGTTATTTTCTCAACTTCTTTAGCTGGATCTTCCTTAGATGCATCGATGACATAGTCAGCGCCGTATTTTTGGGCAAGCTCTCTACGCCAATCCAAGAACTCGGTTACTATGACTTTCGCACCGGAGAGTTTTCCGATCATCACCTGGGTTAAGCCCATCTGGCCTGCACCGATTATCACAATCGTCTTGCCAACACGTGCGCCTGCTTGATCTACAACTGCTTGTGTACATATCATTATATTTTCGACAAATGTAGCCTCTTCATACGATACGTTGTCTGCCATCTGAACCAACATCTCGTCAATCGGGGTGGCACTAAACCCAGCACCAGGAGGACCTGTCATCACAGCAGGTACGGGCGCTAGTGTATACTCACCATAACCTCTTCCGGCAACGCCTCGTACAAGCATTCCAACCTTAGGATAATTTTTGACGTTCTCTCCTACTTCGATGACATCCCCCGCCCACTCATGTCCCATATTCATTGGCAGATGGATGAGGGGACTCCCCATCTTGCCGAGGGCATACTTCCGAAGATCCGTTGGACATATGGCACATGCCCTAATCTTTATGAGCGCATCATTAGGACCACACTTTGGCACCGGAGAATCAACTAGGCGCAAATCCTGTTTTTCAAAAAGTATTACTTCCTTCATCGTCTTTTGCATAATACTTCACCTATTGACACATTTTTGGAATTAAATACGTCGATAAATTATATAACACATTTACGCGTGGACAGATAACCTATCGATGCATTAACTATTATTGTCTTTCTACATATCCGCACATGCAATTTCTTCTTGTGCGATACACTCAATATACGATATAGCGCGCATGGCTGTTCCTAAATTGTTTCTTGGGTCGTTAAAGATTGTGGCTTTGCTTTATCTATGAAAAATTATCTGTTATGAAACGTAAGCGTTATCAATAGAAAAACCTAGAAAACCTTTTAAAAAGGAATTTAGGAACAGCCATGCGCGCTAATATTTTTGAGATTACTGATAAAGGATAGCGTACGCTAATGTTTCTTTTCTTCTCTCCA
>JAUPKU010000204.1 GCA_030837285.1 Thermoproteota archaeon
TTCATGGGAGTTATTGCTATTGATTCTATGGTTGTGAAACCAGCCTCTCTAAGCCTTGAGGCTGTTACCACTCCCACTCCCTCTAACTCAGCTACTAGCGTAGTTTCCGAACTCATATTCAATTCCTCAATAGCAAACTGAGTTGCTTCTGCTTTTTATATAACGACGTACCGTTAGGGGGGAGGGGGGTAGCTTAGTCTATAAGTAGTCTACGCTTTTAAAAAAATCCATCAACAATTTAACCTTTGGATTCTCTTTGTTTAATGTGTAGACGGGTGGATTATAATCATACTCTCTAACCCAGCTGGTGTCAATGAGGATTTTTAAATGTTTTCTCACGTCAATTGGTTTAAGGCCAGTGACTTTTTCTAGGCTATATTTCGTCTCACTGATAGCATTTCCTTTGGCGAGGGCGCGAAGAATCTTCAGTCTACCAACACTGCCTAAGCCTTCTTCCACAATTCTTTGAGAGTCTTCATCTTTCATTTAAGTCGCTTCTAACTCTGTCAATAATACTGTCGATATAAGTGATTAGATCCTCAGTTGGGACATTGCTTATTCCGATCTGAACAATCGATTTAACGTTAACTATCCCCTTGTTACCCATGTCTTGAATGGCGTAGTCTATGTTTTCTATTTTGATTTTTAGTTCTTCAGAGAGCAAAGCGCAGTTATTTCTAATTTCCTCGAAGGAGACGTAGGCAGACTTCTTATGTTTTAAAGTTCTAGCTAATGCTAGTAGCACGATCTTCTCATCATTCGGCAAATCCAAGATATCCTGTGAGGTTATCTCATGATAGACTTTCCCATGCACTAGCCTAACATGATCTAGAGTAACGGTTTCAGATCCCCTGTTGTCCGCGAGGTTTCCAGAATACAATAGCAAATCCAGTGCATAGCGTACATCCCCATTCACTGGTGGATCAGCTGAAACATTGGCTATAAACTCGATTACGTCATTAGAGACAGCGCTTCTCTTGAATGCTTCTGCAGATCTTGCTAGGAGTATGTCTCTGATTTGGAGGTTTGAATACTGAGGGAAATTGATGTAATTTCTTCCCAGAGTGCTCATTTCAGATTTTTCGAGGAGGCTATAGTAGTCAGTTCCGCGGGATATGATTATCAATCCAATAACGCCACAGGGTTTTTCGGGTGAAAGCTCATTTATCCTCGTCAAGTCATAGATAATATGTTCAGTTGCATGTTTCATGAAGTACTCTATCTCGTCTAGAGAAATCATCAAGTACATGTTCTTGTTATTCAAATACTTCACTAGCTGATAGAGCATCTCGTCACCACTTAGACTTGTTGTTCGAATTTCTGGAGAAGCTTTCTCCAAGAGATAGCGATAGAGAACGGTTCTTCCGCTTCCTTGAAGCTTAAGATTTACATAGACATGCTTGAGTTTTATCTTCTTCTCCATAGCTTTGGACTCTAATGATTCTCCGAAGCGTATTGTAGTACTTGTCTTTCCAGTTCCAATGCCTCCTATAATCTGTACAGGTCTAAGGTAAACATCGGCCGGGTTCTCAAGGACATCACTGAACATGTTGAATAGCTGCTCCAACTGCTGCTCTCTGTGAGGTAGAGTAGTGGGTATGTATCTGGGTGATAACCTGTTCCTATCCTTGAAAACGGTTGATATTTGCAAAAATATCACTTATAGTATGCTATTTTATGAAGACGAGAACTAAAATGTTCCGGATTAGATTACTATTATGAATTAGTTTTCATAATCCTGTGAATAATGAACTCATGCTCTCGCTTAAAAAATGAGTTACTCTGCCCTTTCGATGATTATTTCATTTTCCTATCTGACTTTCTTGAAGGTTTCTGGATCTACTAATAATTTTCTAATGATGTTTACTGGATTGAAGAAAACACTAGTTGGAGAATGCCCGAAGAAGATACAGAATGCATCTCCTCCTAGCCAGTACGCTACATCGCCCTTCTCAACAAATTGTCTACAGTCTTCCATATCCGCGTTTATACCTATGAGGACGAAAACCTCTTCCCCCAAGTATTTGCTTTACTCTTTATGGACAATGCCGACCATATCGTATCAATAGTTCTAGAGGTTGAAACCATCTCCCTTTGCAAATACTGGAGTGAACAATACTGTGACTATGCTTGGCGATTTCCTAGCTACCTATGGGCCAGGTACTAGATTCGGTAACACTGTATATCAGTGGACTGATAGCAAAGGCAGCTTGAATGTTGGGGTGGTTGAGCAAGCTTAGCTTGGTTACTATGTGATATATTATGTTAGAATTACATTTTAGTTGAGGTCGATTCAAAAACTTCTATTAGATCACAAGACAGTAAAGACAAAGGAGGTCGACTATATGATTTGTCCTCATTCCAGCTAGGACACGTTAAATGAAGAAGTCTGTGATAATTGTGAGACTCGCATGGTTATTTGCTCAAAATACGGTTTCAAATCAACACTTCTGGAATATCATGCTTGGAAAAACGTCCATGAAATCAAACCTAAACCTAAGAAGTTTTTTAATGCGGAAAAGATCGAGAGTAGCAGTCCAGTGTTTGACGCATTCAATAAGATGGGTGATATTTGGAATGTCATACGTCTACCCTATTGGTAATCGTGTTTATGATAATGCTGATTATCATTATAATAGTGGCGAGGCGATAAGCTTAGATAGAGCCCTAAAAATTATAGTTTAGAATCTTAGTTTATCTCACTTTTCTGGTGCAAGTTTATGAATTTTGAATGGGATCACCTATGAAAATTGTATCATGTAAAGAACCAATTCTTCACAATCCGTTTCTTATTAGTGGATTGCCAGGTGTTGGATATGTGGCTAAGTTGTTAGCAGACTACCTAAGAGAACAGTTGAATGCACAATTATTTGAAGAAGTTTACTCTCCTTCATTTCCACCTTTTGTATTGATTAAAGAGGATGGAACTGTTGATTTACTTCGAAATGAATTCTACTTCTGGAAGAATGAGTCATCATTAGGGAATGATTTGATCATCTTCACTGGGAATGCTCAGGCTGGCTCGCCGGAAGGGCAATTCGAGATTGTGGATGAAGTTCTTCGGGTAGCAGAAAAGTTCAGTGTAAGTAAGATCTTCTCGTTAGCAGCCTATGTAAAAGATGAGCGTGTTGACAAACCAAAGGTCTTCGGAGCAGTAACTGAACCAGGTTTAATAGAGTATGTTAAAAGTTTCGGGGTATCGATGATGGATGGTGGTAGTATCTCTGGTACCAATGGTCTGCTGTTTGGACATGCTAAGACTAAAAATATTTCTAGCATCTGCCTCCTTGGTGAAACAATGGCTTTTGCAACTCCTTCAGGGAAGCAGGTTGTTGATGCAAAAGCTGCAAAAGCTGTTCTTGAGGTTCTTATAAAGATGCTGAATATTGAGGTGAATATGGTTCCGTTGGAGGAGCAGGCAAAGCAGACTGAGGAATTATTGCATAAGATTGACGATATGGCTCGACATGCAGTTGAAGAGATGCGGAAAGCTGCTGAGCGTGAGGTACCTAAATACTACGTCTAGGTGCTAAAAATGTCTTCAAAAACTTGGATTAGATTTTTGTTTAAACCTGAACTTAGAGAACCTTTGGCCATAGTGGGATCACCTGGTTTAAGATCAGTTGGGCAATTAGTAATTGAGGATCTTGTACGTAGTCTTAAAGCCAATCAGATTGCTGAGTTGTACTCTTCACACTTTCCGATTCTCTATCAGACATCGCCTTCCTATTCTCCTGTCCCTGAATTTCCAGGAGAACCGGGAGTCATAATAGATGATAAAAACGTTAAGCTTCCTAGAATAGAATTTTACTATTCGCCTGTTCCTAGCATAATCATTGTTAAAGGATATCACGCGAATTTCTATGGGCA
>JAUPKU010000205.1 GCA_030837285.1 Thermoproteota archaeon
CCCCTACCCCAGAGGCTCGCCTCAGAACACCATTCACCTGCTTCTGAGTCAACGACAAGGCAATTGAAACTTCATAATGGGGCTTCCCAAGCCTCCTGACACTTTTGTTGTAATCGGAGATAAGACCCAACTCCTTCCATCTCCCAAGCAGTCTAGTCAGATACAAGGAGATAAACGGAGGAACAAAAGGCTCTAGGAATGGAAACAGATCAACAAGAACCGAAATGAGTCTAACTCCGACTCTTGACGACATATCCTCAGAAACACTATCCGCAACTAGCACAGCGAATATTTAACGGACTACCTATTGCTTCAAGCGCACTTGAAGGTGGAATTCCATTGCATCAAAAAGAGCCAACGGATCCACGGTTAACCCCTTCTTCTTGACTATACCCTCGATTTCCTTCTTCGTTTCCGCCTTCATCTTATCGCTGTTGATTGTGTCTATGAGGGATTTCCCCACAGCATCACAGATTTCTCTCTTATCCTTTTCACTCAAACTCTTAATACTCATTTTGATCTCCCAATACTAGATTTCACAATGGCAACTCATAATCTTTTGTGACTGTAATTTAACAATAACAAACCTGAAAATTCTAGTTGTGAAGATGTTTCTCCATGTATAGAATCTCAAACGGCAAGAACTCATACTTCATTGTCTCAGTTGGCATGTAGCCAAGCTGCTCATAGAAGTCTTGCAGATGCTTAAACTGCTTCACAATCGCCAATTCAACACGGGCAACCCCTTCTTTCATAAGCTGCTCCTCCGCGTAGCCCATCAATTCTCTGCCATAGCCATTCCTTCTGAACTCGGGCAATACTGCCAACCGCTCTATCCAACCGTTCACGGGCTGCTCGGAATCAACACTAAAAGTTATTGTTCCAACCGGCTTCTCGCCAACATAGGCAAGAACCACATGCTCTCCTCTCTTGATCCGCTTATTGACTTTCTGAGATGTCTCAAAGGCAGCGTAGCCAGAATGCTTCTCAACAGTTAATTCCAGCTCCAAAGCCTGATTCTTGAACGATTCTCTAATGGTTCTAGCGACTACTTCCGAAAGAGTCGTATCAACCAATTCAAATCTCAGCAATAACCCCTCACCATAAACAAAAGAATTAAGCAAATCCCTCTCAAACACTCAACAGCATTTATTAATCGATTTTGTTAAAGCGCGACAAGAATAACTCCAGCTACTATGAGTACGATCCCGGCAACAACTCTTCTTGAAACACTCTCAATCTCTCTGAGGAGAAAGAATGTTAAAAGAATTACGAAAAGAGGCTCGGTTGATAGAAGCGGATTCACTAAAGAAACCTGCTCGAACTGTAACGCAACGAAAGTGAGCATCCAACAAATAGCCTGACCTATCCCAGAACCCCAGAAGAACCGCAGATCTCGCCTCAAATGTAATTCTCTTCTAGTAGAAGACGAGACTCCCATTATTATCACGTAAGGCACCAACGAAAATGTATAAGCTATAGCAACGCCAAGAATCGGCACATTGGAAACTTCCAAAGCCAGTTTTCCTATGACACTTCCAAAGGCGATGGTTACTCCGGCTAAAACCGGGTAAACTAGGCTCTTTATGCCGTTTCCTTCCCCAGAACTGTTCCTCCGATTTCCCAATTGTATAGTCACAACACCAAGAAAGATGCAGGCTATTCCTATCCAATTCTGACTCGATAAGGTTTCACTGAGAAGTATGATCCCCATTAATGCGCTGTATAAGGGGTAGATTGAGAATACGGATGAGTTCACGGAAGCGCCAAGCCTCTTTAAACCTTTGTAGTAGAAGAGTCGTACGATGCCTGGTGAAAGCGACCCACTTAAAGCAAAGAGCAAGAAGCTGGTATAATTGATGTTCTCCTGAGATAACACGAGCAAAGCCATAGGCCACAATGCGATAGTGCCAACACAGGTTATGATGAGACTGATGTTGAAGGAGTTCGACCTGATGGAGTTTCTTCTAACTAAGACAATGGAGAATGCCGATACAACCGCTGATAACAACGCGAGGAAAATGCCTATCATTGATTTTCATTCTAAGCATACACATAGACTATTTAAGCAATAATAAGGACTAAGTAAGTCAACTCTGGCAAAAGTTGATACATAGAGTCTAAGTGTATAACCTCCATGTATGACTACATTTGGTACATCTGTAGAATTGAGTCGCGCCTTCATCACCAGCCCTCGTCTGAACCTGCCATATAAAAGCCAGATCATTGTTGCACTTCGGACACTCCGCCCTACACGTCTGTGTCGTCCTCAATTCCAGATCCTTATTGTCAAAGACCACAATCTTCTCTTTTGCTGTTTCGGCCTTCCTCGTAACATGATTACCCACGCCTGATAAATCGCTCTTTAAGTAACCGCATTTCAGGCACTTGTACTGCAGAGTAGTGTTCAGGCTTTTTTGGGAATTGTCTACTACGAGTTTTGTTCCACAATCAGGACAGAATAACATGTTCTTCTGCAAAGACAGCTTCGCTTCTAAAAAACCTTTTCGATTCAAAATTCAGCGAACAAAGAAAAATAAAGGATTTAGATTCTGTTATTACATCATTTCTACATTAAATTAAAAATAGTCAGGCACAATAAAAGTTAGGATGCCATGATAAATGAGCGAAATAAGACTTGACTTGAAAAAGCAATTGAAAGATTTGTACAATCCATCATCAAAGGAGATTGTCGTCGTTGACGTTCCCAAAATAAACTTCCTAATGATAGATGGTATGGGAAATCCAAATACCGCAAGAGAGTACAAAGAAGCAATAGAAGCCTTGTACAGCGTGTCATACACAATCAAGTTCATGATAAAAAAGGAGAAGGCAATCGACTACACCGTAATGCCCATTGAAGGACTCTGGTGGGCTGATGACATGACCAAATTCAGAACCGGCGAAAAAGCCGCTTGGAAATGGACAAGCATGATAATGCAGCCAGAATATGTGACGACTGATCTCTTTAAAAAAGCTCTTGATCAAACACAGAAGAAGAAAAACCTACCCTCACTTTCAAAACTAAGATTCCAAGCATTCCATGAAGGCTTATCCGCCCAAATAATGCATATAGGGTCATTCTCCTCCGAAGGACCAATAATCGAAAGAATCCACGCCTTCATAAAGGAGAAAGGTTACGACCTCAATGGCAAACATCATGAAATATACCTCAGCGACCCACGCAAGGCAGCCCCAGAAAAAATGAAAACAATCTTAAGGCAACCTATCAAAAACCCACTCTAACCAATTTCCAGTATCAAATCTTTTGTCAAAATGCAGACGCTGATTCAATAAACTTCTATTTTCAGCTTTACCTAGATAGTTATCATTTGATATTTAGTTCCATCTATATTTTAAGCGATTGTTATTGTATTTTAGCAATCACAAACGGTTATTAGAATTAGAGAGCATAATTTTACAAAATAGTAATTAGTGTGAATATGAAGAAACGTGTGCTAATAGGCTTCAGGTAATATCGGGGTTAGAGAAAAATGATCTGTCCAAAGTGCAATAAAGATGCGTTGCTTGAAAAAGTCGATTCTAACGGCAAGATAGAGACAGTCATCTGTTCTAACTGTGGATTCGAATCATCGCCATTAGAATACCACGCTTGGAAACATATCAAAGGAAAAAAGCCACCTAAAGGAACGGTACCTTACTCTCGTAGAACACTCGACAGCCAAGAACCATTTGATTATCCAGAGATATCACTCGGGGAGCTAGAGCGATTATGGGAACGCATAAGTGTTCCAATGATAGCCATTTTGCTAACGCTGGTGTTTATAACAATAATAGTTATCGTCCGAGCGCTGATACCTATGAATTGACCGAAGCCAACTTAACACTCTACTAACACTTTTATCATTAAAGTAGTAGTCGAGAAACGCCGGCTAAAACTAGACTACTATTAAATAGAACATCCAGTTATAATCCAAGCAAGTATTAGGCTCATTCCAACACTCATTCGGCTTCTCGTAGTCAAGATTTCTTAAAATTGTCTCCATTCTCTATTGGCGAAGATGCCTTGTTTTCTTCCAGATGATGGTTGTGAGGTATCCCACAATTAGTCCATTTAGAATTCCTAGAACTATTATAGCAACGTATAGTATTAGTATCTAGGGCAAAGAATTACAGTTGTATAAGTTGAAAATAGACTTGTTATCGCCTTACTTAAGTTAAGGCCTGCGATGAGCCTTCGAGTCTTGATACCACCATCCATTATTTTTACCTTCAGGATGCTAAATGATCCGTCGACCATGAGGCTGTAGAAGATAGCGAAGACCAAGGATGAAGTTGAGGTACTCCATCCTCCACATAGCGGGCGCTAGTCACACCGAGAAGTTACTTGTTCTTGTCATGCACACTATTGTCAATAGCAATCACAAAGCCCAAAATAAGCCTCTTATCAAGTCCTTTATCAAATACCTTAACAGCGTAAGAGTCTGAGAAGTCGAAGAGTCCCCCACCCAAAACCAAGTCTCTGAAGAAATCGCTTTTCCCAACTTGGGCAATAACAGTATTCTCCGAGTTACGAATCTCAAAATTTCTTCCCAACAAGTTTCCTTGCGCCTCTAAAGTCTTTGATCCACTTTCATCTTCAAGCCAAAGCTGCGGTCTAAATAGCGTCAGTATTTTCCTATTAGTTCTTCCAAGCACACTTTCTTGATTATCCTTAATCATGTATGAAGGTCGCATTGAGATCAGCTTCTTCTCAACCGAAAAAAGCAGGGATCCGTCACCATTTGAAACCTCTGTGAAAGCTCTAATCGATAATACTCTCCTGTGCATACGACCAATAACAGAGCCCTTCTGGTCGTAAACATCCCCGCCTCCCCAATCCCACCATTTCTCCTTCATAACAAAATAATCCAATTCAGGATTTAAGAGACCCATTTCTCCGGGATTAAACATTATTTTCTACCAATTCCTCCAACTACGGGTTCGCCAGGATAATCAGAAACCCCCACAACTAAAATGGCCATACCAATATTGACCAATGATTTATACGATGAATAATTAAAATAATTATGAATACACAATCTGTATTCTAAAA
>JAUPKU010000206.1 GCA_030837285.1 Thermoproteota archaeon
GTATTATAGAATAATTGGCTAGGCAAAGTAATCATACAATCAACAAGGTCTGTTTCAACAATATTCTTCCTGATCTCTCCTTCACCAGAAGTATTTGATGACATTGAACCATTTGCTAACACAAACCCAGCTATTCCTGTCGGAGAGAGATGATGAATAAAGTGCTGGACCCACGCGAAATTAGCATTACCAACAGGAGGTACCCCATATTTCCAACGGACATCCTCTCTGACCAACTCGCCTTTCCAATCGCTATCATTGAATGGTGGATTCGCTAAAACAAAATCTGCCTTCAAATCCTTGTGCAAATCGTTTTGAAAACTGTCACCCCATTGAATATTCGCGTCTATGCCTCTAATAGCCAGATTCATCTTACATAGACGCCATGTCGTTTGATTCGACTCCTGACCATAGACTGACAAGTCGTTAATTCTACCCTGGCGTGCCAAAACAAATTTCTCACTCTGAACAAACATTCCTCCAGATCCACAACAAGGATCGTACACTCTTCCCTTATAGGGCTCAATCATCTCCACAAGCAGCTTAACAATGCTTGCAGGAGTGTAAAATTGACCACCTTTCTTACCTTCCGCACTTGCGAATTGTCCAAGGAAGTACTCATAAACTCTACCCAAAACATCTTTGCTCTTACTCTCAGAGTCGCCAAGCCCGATAGCCGCTATTAAATCTATGAGTTCGCCGAGCCGTTGCTTATCAAGTCCTGGTCGCGCATAGTCCTTTGGAAGAACACCCTTAAGAGATAGATTATCCCTCTCAATCGCAACCATAGCATCGTCGACTATCTTCCCAATCTCAGGCTGCCTAGCATTCTTCTGCAAGTAGTCCCATCTGGCCTCCTTTGGAACCCAGAAGACATTTTCAGACCTGTACTCATCGGGTTCTTCAGGGTCAGCGCCCTCACTAACCTCTTTGGAGAGCTTGTCATGTAGTTCTTTGAAGGCATCAGAAATGTACTTCAGAAAGATGAGGCCCAGAACAACATGCTTGTACTCAGCAGCATCCATATTATTCCTGAGCTTGTCAGCTGCCTGCCAGAGTTTTTCTTCAAAACCAAGAATTGATCCATTTGAACTTCTCTTAGTATTAGATTTACCAGATTTATCGTTGAATAGCTTCGCTTGAGTCATTATTTTCTCACATATTTCTATCTAGTTTATATTTGAGAAACTATCTAGTTCGATAACAATGTCATTTTATTCTTATAAGCATAAAAAGTAAGATAGCGCGTGTTTGATTTACTGTGTGCTACTTGAACAAGCTACTCGATCTAACAATGGAGAGCTGTTTTAAAGTTGATGCGAGATTTGGCGCAGATTTGTTCTCATCTTAAGATATCCCATTTAGTTAATGTCGGTATTCCGTAAAGCATGTATGCAGACCAAGTATAGTCAGTATTCTCCTCTTTCACGAATGTCTCGTCTCTAGCTTCGTTCATAGCTATGGCTAGGGTTCTTCTTTTTCCAAAGAATTCTTGGTAGAATTTGCGAGCAAACAATACAGCATCAGGTTCACACACCGTCCACAGAGTGCCAATGAAGACTCTTCCTCCTTGACCGGCCATAGCGAATGCCCAACTGTAAGGAACACAAGCAGATTTTATCTCTTTAGGGTTATCAATTGAAGATTCGCAGGCATTAAAGAAAGTCAATCGTGGAGCTGGGCAATTCTTGGTTTCATCTTTAAAGGTCCTAGCTGATAAATCTTGATCGTTTAGACATATTTGGCTGCTGTTTCTACTCATTTTTCCATGTCCAGTGAAATGGAAAACATCAACCCCTCGTCTCAACTCGTCTATAACCGCTTTCTTGGTCGCTTTTTCTGCTGTCAATAATACTGTTTTGTTAAATCCATGTTTTTCCAATATTTCTGCAACTTTTTCAGCTTCATCTTCGGATTTATATAATGGCTTGATTTTCCTCTTTGTATTTTCGTAATTGGTACCTACGACAAGCGCTTTGTTTGTTCTTCTTCTATCTGGCTGGTCAAACCATTCTTCAGCTTTGACTACTCGAAGTCTTCCAACGCTTAGTTTCTCACACAACCTACTTCTATATTGAACTCTAGGGTCTTTTAGCATATATGCGAGTTCCCAAGGTATCTTGACAGTCTGATCGTCTAAAGCAAGAGCCAAATTGCGTTCTTTCTTAAGATTGAAACCAAGATTCTTCAGAATATGTATCAATATTTTTCCTGTTTCGTTTGATAGGATTCCCAGTTTGCGAGAAAACTCTTTCTCATCGCGTGGCTGGTCTGAACCAGCCAAATTAACCAGGTTTCCGTAAGTTAGCAAAATCTTCTTTCTTATTTCGGTGAATTTGGCTCTTCTTCTATCAATACTTACAATCTGCATTGATATAGGATCAATAAGCTCACATTCAAGCTTGGTCTTGACTTGTCTTATGCGTAAAATAGAGTAATCTCTAGCCAAGTTTCTTCTGCAGGCCTCTTCTTGAGATTATCGAAATCATCCTTTTTTCAATTTAACGCTTGTGAATAGTACATACACTTAGTGACTAAGAAGAGAGTTTATGA
>JAUPKU010000207.1 GCA_030837285.1 Thermoproteota archaeon
TATGGTTAGAACTCCTGGTCAAGCAAAATTTGTAAGAGCTCTTATTCGTCTTGATGCAGATGGAGCTCTGGATGACTCCATTCTAATCAGCGCCGCTAGTCTTCGCATTCTAGGGGTTAGAATTAGAACGCACTTCATTGATCTCCTAGTCAAAAAGAATTACTATCAAAAGAAGGTGGATGACGAGAAATTCTCTATACGATACAATTTGGAGCCGATTCCGATGAGTCTTGAAGGTTTCCCAGTGAGAGTGGGGACAGTAGAGGATGATCTATGTTCCTTCCGTCATTTGGCAAAGCCTTATAATATTTATGAAGAGGTGGAATTCAAGTTGGCTGGGAAGACGAAGTTGATTAAAATAAGACCTCACAACTATGTTCGAAAAGACTGTGATGAAGCTATAAGTAGAATGATTCAAGGTTCAAGCGAGAAGTATTGGCAAGAAATGTACAGTTACTATAAACAGTTAGAAGCTATAGACTTAGGTCTTAACAGTAGAGAATTAAAATTCGGGACTCAGAAATTCCTAGAACTTTGAGTCCAATAAAATAGAGAATTTCAATTGCGTATTGCATTTCTTATGCGCCAGAAATTCAAGAATAACCTGTCCTAACCTGAGTTTAAAAAATGCTGAAGAAGAAAAGCTTTTTGAGTTTGGAAGCATAGTCTAGCAAATATTTGGTTTATAGGAAGTCATAATCATTATGGCAGAAGTGAATGTCCTACCTATTTACCCGACTTTCAGGGAGATGCTCTTTGAAGATAAAGGGCTCATTGAAGATGCTCTTAGAGTCTATGAACCCAAGATTTCTGAGTTTACCTTCACTAATCTCTTTGTTTGGCGTGAATCGCATCAGATTCAACTATCTCGCTTAAGAAACAATATTCTCGTTAAACGTTGGAACCCGGGATTTGAGAAGTTCTTCCTTCTACCACCAATTGGAAATGAGAAGTTAGAAGATGTTGTTGAAACGATGCAATCCTTGGCGGATAATAAAAGTCTTCTTCCCATATATGGTTTGGATAGACAACATGTGACCTCTTTGAAGGAAACTGATTTCACCGTCAAAGAGATACGTGATAGTTGGGATTACGTGTATCTGGTAAAGGATCTGGTTGATCTTCCAGGTGAGAAATACTACGTTAAGAGAAAGAATATTGAGAAATGTGTAACCGAGTATAAGCCCGAATATGAATCCCTAACTAAGGAGAGAGTAGCTGACTGCCTCGAGCTGCAAACAAATTGGTGTAATCTGAAGAACTGCTCTGCTAACCCTGGTCTTGAATCAGAGAATAAAGCGATAAGAGAACTCTTCCTCCACTTTGATGATTTGAACGTTTTTGGTGGTATTGTTATGGTTCAAGGCAGTGTTAAAGCCTTCATCATCGGAGAGCGATTGAACAACAATACTGCCGTGATCCATTTTGAGAAAGCAAACCATAACATTGATGGATTGTATCAAGTAATAAACCAACGGTTCTGTCTTAATGCTCTCCAAGATTTTAAATATGTGAATAGAGAACAAGACTTGGGGATCCCAGGACTACGTCAAGCCAAAATGAGTTACCATCCTAATTTCTTTATAGAAAAGTACTTAGTTACCCCCGTAGAGGGAGTTTGAATGGGTTGACTATTAAAGAGAAAAGGTACTAATGACTGATATATTAATGGGGAGTCGTCGATGGGAAATAGATAATAGGTTTAACAAATTGGCTGGATCATAAGCTTTAAGAGATGAACTTCTTATCTCTTTTTTAAAAGGAATTGTTTGAGGTTTTCAAAATGCCTAATGAAGAGTATAAAGTTACTTACTTTGAGAAGACTGGCTATGTGAACACCGATTTAACTCTCCAATTGGCGAAGCAAAGAGCTGAACAGATTGGAATTAAGAATATTGTAGTGGCTTCATATACTGGATTTGTTGGGATTAAAGCTTCAGAAATTTTCAAAGGCTATAATTTGATTGTCGTTGCAGGCGTTGTTGGATTCAAGGAGCCCAATGCCCATAGACTTTCGGCAGAGAATCGCAAGATAATCGAGAATAATGGAGGGAAGGTTCTCCATGCCGCTCATTCCTTCGGCACTCTAGGTCGAGCTATTAATAGAAAATTCAATGCGATACAAGTTGATGAAATCATAGCTCATGTACTCCGGCTCTTCGGTGCGGGTACAAAAGTGGCATGTGAAGTCACTTGTATGGCTGCAGATGCGGGGCTGATTCGAACTGATGAAGAAGCTATCGGAATAGGTGGTACTGGCGGTGGTGCAGATACAGCTCTTGTCTTGAAGCCAACTAACACTCACACGTTCTTCGATATTAAGATTAGAGAGACCATATGTAAACCACGCTTAAACGATTGAGCAGTGGATTCTGAACAAACTTTACATTACAGATTTGAATAGCCAGTATAACCGTGGCATCCTTAGCTATTCTTTTTCTTTTAAGAAGACAGGTATTTACTTCCTGAGTGTTTCCATTGAAATGTTCTTTATTACTATAAATTCAAATTGTGGCTGAAATTATTGCTTGGAATAATGATTTAAACAGAAGTTACAAAATAAAATTTCGTTAGATTATGATAGTATTTTCTTTGTGGTTGATTGTTATGAACGTATTTGTAACAAAAGCTGATGGTTCTCGGCAGTTGTTTGATAGAGAGAAAGTTGCGAAGACCTGTATCCGAATGGGTGCTTCTAAAGAGAATGCTAATGAAATTGCACGGAAGATTGAGCTGAAAGTGTATGATGGAATAGGCTCTGGTAAGATTCTACAAATGATCTTTAGGTTTTTGGAGAAACATAGGCCCATGATCAGAAAAGTTATTGATTTGAGAAAATCTTTGAGTCTAATGAAACCTAAACCTGACTTTGAAAGATACATTCAGATTCTGCTGCAAGATCGAGGTTATTCGATCTCTAGTAATCAGATTGTTAAAGGGAGATGTGCGGGGCACGAGGTTGATGCAATTGCGAGAAGGAATGGCGAGACGTACATTATTGAGGTGAAGCATCATCTTAATTTTCATGCAAGGACAGGTTTGGATGAGAGTAGAATTGCTTGGGCTATTCTGGAGGATGTCATTGAAGCATTTGAGCAGTACATGTCCGATTTGAAGATCGATAAGGCGATGATAGTCACTAACACAAAATTCTCAGATGAAGCAAAATTTTACGGTGAATGTAAGGGCATTCAACAGATAGGGTGGAGATCTTCTTCAGACGGTGGGTTGCAGAGTTGGATAGAAGAGAAGAGGCTCTATCCGATAACGTATCTTAAGGATCTTAAAGTTGTCGATAGAGAACGATTATCAACTTCGGGAATAATTCTTCTATCCCAATTAGTGGATGTTGGTATTGCGGATCTTGTTAGAATGACAAGAATTCCTAGAGAGATTATTGCAACAGCGGTTGAAAATGCCAAAATTATACTTTCAACGCAATAAAACTAGGGCATATTTTATTAATTAAGAACCAACAAGCTATCTCTGGCTAGCTAGTAGATTCCGAGATTTAATGAAGATTCACTAAAACATATGGATTTCCCCTGGATCCACCTTGAATAGTTTGTAAAGATTGATGAAATGTCTTTTTTGATATAGAACTATAAAGTGAATTTTTGAAATACTTCTAAATCTGAAAGTTGAGATTTGTAAAAAAGAGACTTTCGCTTGCTTTCCGAGAATTAATTTCACTGACATTTTCCAAAATTACTTTACTTGATTGTTACTGATCCCTTTTTTCATCGTATTTGCTCTGTACTGAATCTATAGCACAGACTATCCAAAAGCACATGCTGCTGTAATTCTTGTTGGAAAACTTAGAGATTGCTCCTTCACTAGCTCCATCTATTTTTATCGGAGGATTAACTCGTATTCCTCTAAAGTTTCTACAGAGGAAGCATTCTCGAACATCCCATTCTGTCTGCATAGCACATGCTGGGATACTATCAACTAAAGGCTGCCTCTGATTTATTATTTTGCAATTCTTAGAATTATCTTCCTTTTTCGTATACAACTCTATTCTTATTTTTCCACCTTCTTGTCTACTAAGCGCATCCGCTTCCGAAAATTAATTGGACCTTTTTATTCCCAAAATATTCTAGGAATTATAATCAATTTAAAGTCTTTTTTTCTGACAATAAGCATATCGCAAATGATATGAAGAATCAAAAGAAAACGCGCAATTTGAGACCATAGAAAAGTCGATGACTCCTTAATTCACAACTGCATATTTCTTTTGCAAGGAAAACTGTGTCTGGAAGCTTTTACACTCTCATACTAACTCTTTAGAATTCTTACAATTACCCGATTCAATAATGTAAAAAACTTAGAGTACGCTCTTAAACGTGCTATCATAGTAATGACAGATCTGACCGAAAAAGGGAACCTATTTTCTGAATTGAACTACTCTACGGTATATGATAAGGAAGTAAAAATCTTGTTTATTCTCTCAAAAGAAGTTGATAAAGAACAAATTATCAAGGAAAAAGATAAAAAAGAGGAAAAAAATCAGTTTGATTTTTACCAAATCGTGTGTACTATTTTTTAGGTATATTCTTCATCCTTTCATCTACGACATTCCAGTTAATGTTGTCTATGAATGCTTCCAAATAGGCTGCCCTTTTAGGCCCATAGTCCACATAATATGCATGTTCATAAACGTCGAGTACGAGGAGTGGGATGGAACCCATTAATCCAAACATGTTGTGGGCATCTAAACCATTGTTGATAAGCATATTTGTGTTTGGATCGTAGACTAGAACAGCCCAGCCTCTCAACGCTATACCACAGGCTTTGAAATCCTCTTTCCACTTGTCATATGAGCCAAAATCTCTCTCTTGTCTGCTCATTAATGCTGCACTAGGCTTGGTTCCAAGTCCATTCTTGAGGTTCTCAAAGTATAATTCGTGGAGCGTTACTCCCATGAAGTTGAAGGATTCCTCAACCTTTAGTGACCTATAGTCACTGTAATTCTGGTTTGCTTTGCTTCTGTCAACTGCTGGCAGTTTCTCCCATATCTCATTGAGCTTATTCACGTATCCTTTGTAATGAGTTTCAAAGTGATACTCTATCTGTTGATCGGATATTCCTTTCAATCCTTTTGGTTTTAAATTGTCTTTTGGACTTATCTTCATCTTTAATCCCTACCTATCGGAGTTGACTAATTAATTATTCAGCTTTTTTCTTAGTTTTTAACTTATTGTCTCGGAATTTTACGAATGCTTCAGCCGCTTTACTGTTGACTTTTCTAAGAGATGTTACTACTAATCTTGATAATTCAGTAGCGGTTACCTGACCTCTCTGTGCTACTTTCTCAGCAACTTCTTTTCCAACTTTCGTAGCCTCCTCAGCTGTTGCACCGGCCTTCTTGACGCCGGTAATGATTTTTGATTCAATGAACTCTTCCATTCTTCCATCTCTCTTCTTTACCTTAACCATTTTCGTCACTCCTCCCTCTATAGACTGGAAAAAAAGCTTGCTACTTTACTTCTTTTACTTCTATTTTGTGTCTCTTAGATGCGGTTGTTGGAGTTTTCTTTGGGATACTTACTTCGAGGAGACCATTCTTAAGTGTGGATTCAGCTTTTTCTGGGATTACTTCTTCAGGGAATCTTAAGATCTTATAGATGTTTGAATATCTGCGTTCACGCACTATGAAATTCTTTTCCTTATTCTCCTTCTCTGCACCCATCTCACCAGAAACCTCTATGCTATCCTTTGTGACGGTTACATCAATCTTATCCCCCGGGATTCCTGGAGTTTCAGTACGGATTACGTACTTATTTCCTTCATCTACTATGTCCGAGTAAGTTTCTCTAATTGGAAACTCGACATCGAACGGCTCGATACCTTCAAGTTCCCATGGAATCCACATCATTTCCTGGAATCTTCTTCGGAAATCATCTAACATATCATCAAAGTTTGTCAAGACACGATTTGTCGGCACATTTCTTCTAGGTCTGATAGCTCTTTCATCTCTCACAACGGGTTTTTCAGATTTCTCTGGAGCTTTCTTCTTGAGACTCATGTTCAATCAACTCCGAGAGAATAAAAGGAATTTCCATTAGATAAAATTGTGTGACTGTTATATCACAATCACATTTTTTTTATTAAGTAAAAGACTAGATTTCTTTAATAATTATACCCCGTCATACTGAAAAATGTAGTTATAACTGAGATTGGTAACTTTTTTCAATCTAAAAGAAATTCAGATTTCTTGGAACTATCTTCTACATATGTAATCCACTTTGCTGATTAATATTTAAAAAATTTAGAAAAAAGAGATTTTATCTCCACGTAAACATGGAGATTTTTTGAAGACCTTTATTGTGAGATGGTTATGCTAGTTGCCCGGGTGTTGCAAGATATTTCTTTATGCCATCTGCAGCCAGATATGATAGCATTCCTGCCACATGTGTTCCTGCTGTAGTGTTGTCTCCGAATGTATCGCAGATCTCGCTAGCCGCGAAGACGTTTTGGACATCCCAGCTTTGCAGCCACTTGTTGAATGCTGATGTAGCGGGATTAGCACCCATCCTACAGCCACCTCTCATATGGTGTCCCCACCAGTCAACGTGCTGTGAGAGTTCAGGAACATTTGTTGTCGTAATATTCGTGCAGCCCATCTGCTGCAATATGTTAGCGGCGATCGGCGCAATGTAGTCTGCAGGTCTCCACCTATTAGGTCCCCAGTCCAGAGTGATTCTTGCCAAAGGATCTCCATAGATATCTTTGTAGTGGGGGTCTAGACCGATGTACCAATCTTTTGTGGGTATTTCCGTTCCAGCTGTTCCAAATGATAGAGTAAGCTTAGATGGTAATTTTTCATCTTTGAGTGATGCTTTCCAAGTGCTCCCGAATGCTGTTCGGCTTGGAAGATGTGTCTGCAACATGTTCGGTCCACTTCCCAAGTAGCCTCCGAAGCTAATTGGTGCGCCACCTATGAAGTTCTGTCCCGTGTGGTCGAAGTTGTCATCTGCAAAGTCCATAATCTCATAACCTCCTCCAGCTGCGTTTCCACTGCTATAAGCGTTTCCACCCATGTTGAGTGTACCCCTTACGCTTGTTACAGATGGAGCATAACCGTTCGTTAGTCCTCTGCCAATAGTACCTGTTACAGTTACAGGGTCGTACTGTTTCCAGCTGTTTCCTACTCCTGAGAGTAGCATAAGCCTTGTTAGGTTGAATCCCCAAATGCCATTGAATACTACCGCTGCTGGTTGGATGTGTGTATTGCCTTGAGCATCGTAATATCTGACACCTGTTGCAGTCGTTCCCGTATTGTCCAAGTCTATTCTATAGACTGTGCTGAATGTTCTCAAGTCAAACTTTCCCGTATTCAATGCCGCTGGTACAGTTGTCACGTGGGAACTGCTCTTTGCTCCGACTTCGCAAACGTAGTTACAGAGTCCTCCACACCAGCCACAATAGATACATCCATTTCTCGGTATGCCATACTGGTTTGTGTAAGGACCTGATATTAGCCCTGTTGGTGTGGGGAATGGGTGGTATCCCATAGAAGTGGCTGTATTCTTGAATA
>JAUPKU010000208.1 GCA_030837285.1 Thermoproteota archaeon
TACATGTTGAAAGGTTGTAGGATATGGCTGCGTATCTTAATGAGGAAGAGAGGAAAGAGAGAACGAGTTCTTGAGATGATAAGAGAGCAGCTGGGAGTAGAAGAGAGGCTCATTGAACTATATGAGTAGACTATTAACGAGATCGACTATAAACCAATTCAATACATGTTCCGTATGATCCAGATAGATTCTAAAAAACACGCTGAAATGCTTCAGGTCGCGCTGGAAATACTTCAGGGTCAGGAGATTTTGATAAAAGACCGGAGGAGCCTTAAAATCAATCTGAAGGAGCACCTTGAACTTGAGAGAGAATCTATTTACAAGGGAAATGAGCTTTTGGATTACAAGTGGCTTACGGAAAGGGAGGGTTTGCGTCTCTTAATAAAGAATTGGAGAGACGATGAGCTGAAACATCATAAATTCTTGAAAGGGCTTTCGGAGAAATCATATATACCCATTAGCTCTGACGATTTTGTCGCTGTGTTGCGAGAAGAAGAGTATCTTGAGAAACGATATTTACTGCTTAAGCGGCTTCATTTAGAAAAAGATTAACGAGAATAAGATAGATATTTCTGGATTAAGCTCTTGACACCAGACCTTTATGCTATAATGGTTTACTGCTTCTTGACTGTATTTGCTGGTGTTTGTCTCTATGAATTGATGAAGGGTCATCTTCACATTCTATATTAGAAAATTAAAAGAAATCTTTTTGTCAAGATATTTCGTTGTAGGTTTAAGATCTTATCATTGTCAGAAGCATCTTGAACTTTGTAATCGCTTTGATTGCGTGGGGTGCTTTGGCAGGCATGATCACCATTTCGCCTTCTTGTAGACAGAGTGCTTTACCTGAGATCGTGACTTCAGCACTTCCATCTAGGATGTAAACAAGAGCGTCATAAGGTGCTGCGTGCTCGCTTAGACCTTGTCCTTCATCAAACGCGAATAATGTTACAGTACCCATCTTTCCTTCGATTATCGTTCTGCTTACTATAGAATCTTCTTGGTAATCTACAAGACCAGCTAAGTTTATCACTAGTCCAACAAGCTTCTTCACATCAACTTGATCTCTGTTCTTATTCATCTTATCACTCCCGTAATAGATTCTAGTTCATTCATTAATATTATCTTATAAAAAGGTCAGTAGATATTGTTTTCTCAAAAGTTAGAGTCAGTCGAAAAGGCATCAGCCTTCGGAAGTATCTTTTCATGCAAGTTGTAGAAAAAGCCTATTTGTCGGGCTGTTTCCTACGTATTTCTGTAGATTCTGAGTCTATCCCATGCCATATCACTTGGTATCCCAGCGTTTCAAGGATTAGAGCTGGATTCTTTCCACTAAGAGATTCAATGAGCTTTGAAACCTCTAAGAAATTGAGTTTTCCAGCTTCGAGACGGTCGCTGATAGCTTTTTCTATTGTTTCGAGGGTGTTCTCTTTTATGAATATATCACTCAGTCTTCTATAGCCTGGCGTTTTAAGCAGTGGTATAATCCTCTTCACAGCTTCCAAGGATATTCCGAGCATCTTCACAATGTCCCCGGCTTCCACCGTAGGCTCAACCAAGTTTAGTTCCAGATTCTGTAGGGCTTGGACTTCTCTATCTACCAAGTGCCTCTCCTTTTCTTGTAGGTAGTTAAGTATAGTTTTGAGAGGGATCTTTCCCTTGTAAAGGAATACCTTAAGATGCTCTATGTTCTTTAAGTGTCTCTGGCAGGCGAGTTGCCTGTTCACAGCAACTATCATGTCGACATCTTTTATCATACTTAGTTTCTTCATTTTGTCTTCCAAATATTCGGGTGTCCAGAAGCCCACTATTTCTAGGTAGACTCTAGACGAATCTTTTTTGAAGAGGAAGTCAGGAATCATGACGTGTTTTCCAACGGGAAGTGGTTCTGGTTCTCTTAATAGTTCCCAGCTAGTATTCAGTGCCTTGAAGCGGAGGGCAAAGTCTTCTTCGATTGTACTGTCGAATGTCATCTTTTCGATTGTCTGTTTCAGATATTTTCCGTGTCTAAGGCCGTCTAGTTCCAAGTTTAGCAGGCGAGTCTTATCCATCCTGTCGATGATTTTGGCCTCAACTCTCCAGTAACCGTTGTTTACTATTGTTGGGAGGAGCTTTGCCAGGGATATGCCATACCTCTTTGTAAGCTTGAAGAGGGACATGGGACCGTCGACCTTCACCCAATAATCTGTGGTAGTTGTTTTAATTGAGTAGATGAGGCCTAGCCACTTTATATTTCTGAAGATCGGCTTCCAGTTCCCAGATGCAGTGAAGGATAACTCCGTTGCGTTGAAAAGGAGGGTTTGTGTTAGGCTTAGATTGTATTGTCTAAGGAGATCTATGGGGTCGATAGGATTGAAGTCGGTTAGAATCATTTCATCTTCAAGGTCTCCGTACATCGATTCCGAGACTTCTTCAACGCCAGTCTTCAGCTCATTGGCAACCGTGGAAAGAATAATCTTCCTTTCTTCATCAGTTTTTGGGAGGCCTTTTTTAGCAGCAATTTGAAAGAGTCTCCGTCTGACATCAATTGGACTAAGGGGGGTTTTTGACTCCATTTTGCACCTGCGGTCCAAGGTTACCGCTAACCCTCTTATGAAGCGGTAGTCGTAGACAAAGTTTTCAAAGCTCGATAGTGTTTGATTAAGCATACTCTTCTTTTCCCCAATGCTGTCTGAATACAATTTGATCAGGTGCTTTATCATTTCAATGTTGGTTTCATTAAGTTCTGCATAAGCTGGTGTGATCGTGTCCCGTCTACGTCTGGTTACAAGCAGGTTTGTTGGCAGCATTCATTCTCTACCTGTGTCTGCGCTGACTAATTCTTGTCTCAACAGTTTCCTTTGCAACGAATTCGATTAGCCTAGCTTCTTTATCCTCTTTCTTTCTCAGTATTCTTCCCAGTCTTTGAATGTACTCGCGCGAGCTGCCTGTCCCGCTCAATATAAATCCTAAGGATGCTTCTGGAACGTCTATTCCCTCATCGAGGACCTGACTCGTGACTATAGCGTCGTATTCTCCAGACTTAAACTTGTCAAGTATCTCTCTGCGCTCCTCCCTCGGAGTCTGGTGAGTTATCGCAGGTATTAGAAATCGTCGACTAATCATATAGACGAGTTCATTATATCGAGTGAAGATTATTGACTTCTCCCCTTCGTAAGACTTCAAGTATCTGCCTAACGCGTCTATTTTAGCCTCTGAATTCAATACTATCCTCAAAGCCCTATTCCTAGCGAGAAGAGCCTTTCGTGCCTCGGGGTCTCTTCCGCTCCTCATTATGAACTTTTGAAAATCGAAGGCAGACTGGAGTTTTACACCGTTTCTTCGAATATAATTTGCGAAAACAGAATATTCCTCCTCGTATTCTGATTGTTCTTGAATGGTCAAGTCAATTAGTACCTTCTCGTGGACATAGGATGAGAGGTGTTTGCCAATCAGGCTTTCAACCTTTGCCTCAAAGACTTTACCGCCCATCAAGCGTAGAAGATCCTTGTGTGCATCATCTTCACGCTCATAAGTGGCAGTCAAGCCCATCCTATACGGCGCAATGTACATCTCAGCTATCTGTCTGTAGGTGGGGGCGGGTAGATGATGGACCTCGTCGAAGACTATGAGCATGAACTTGTTTCCAATTTGATCAGCTCTAATTGTTGCAGAATCGTAGGTTGAGATGGTTAGAGCCTCAATTGATTCTTCTCCACCTCCAAGAGCTCCAATGTCAATGTTGAATTGCTTGATCAGGTGCTTCCTCCACTGATCCACCAGATCGATTGTGGGGACTATAATAATAGTTGGAAGGTTGAGGATCTCAATCGCCTTGATTGCTACAAATGTTTTCCCAGCACCTGTCGGAAGAACTATGACTCCCCTCTTACCCGCATCAAGCCAAGCCTTCAAAGCTTCTTCCTGATAAGACCTAAGCTTTATTTGACTGCGAAGTGTTGGCAGGGGAAGCAGGTTAGGGACAGCATCTTTGTACATTTTATGGCTTCTGTCAAAGTAAGACTTAATCTCAGGATAGTAGAGAGCCATTGCTCGATACGCGCTGATTCGAGGATCCCATTGTCCGTAGGGTGTTCCTATGTCTCCCCTGATTGTTATGCTACCTTTATCATACGTCAGGTAAATCACTGAAATCATCTTTACAAACAATTCATTCTTAAAGTTGGATTGCAACTAAGGTAGTAGCTTGAGTTGTAGATAAAATATTCGAAGCTGCACTTAATCTGTTTCTCTTCATCATGAAATCAAGAGTTTTTTGCAAAGAAACATTTAGACTTCCTAGTTATCGTTGTGAAATCGGATGCTAAGGAAAAGAAATCTTTGTTTAACTTATCTTTTTTCGGACTTGCACAAATAAGCTTGTTTCCAGCTAAACTTGAGATAATAGATTAAGCCTCAAAGCATATATCAGTAATATGCCTTTCAATAGTATTACTTGAATATTCTGAGGTTTTTAATTTGAAAGCTCAAATTGTTCTGACTCCCTCGGAGTCTAAAAGACTAATTGCTAAGGCTGTTTCACAGATGGAATCTGTCAAGAATGCCCTTAAAAAGGGCATAGTAGCAATTTGTCGGACAAGCACAGACGCCTATGTAGCAGAAGAATTAACCGGGATGAAGATGGAGAAGGGAAACTATGTAGCTGGATATGTTGGTCCTAAAGGATTTGGATCTAATCCAAAGCCATCAAATGAAATAATTCTGGTTGACGGAAAACTGCATGCTGACCTAGATTTGTCAGATGTTATAAAAGATTTGAGACCCGGAGATGTAGTCATAAAGAGTGCCAACGCGTTAGGTCCAGATGGGATTCCCGGAGTCTTACTCGGTCGAGGTCGACCTGCAACAACAGGAGGCCACTTTGGGATGTTTCAGTTGGCAGCCATGGCTAGGGGCGTTGAGGTTGTTGTTCCTGTGGGCTTAGAAAAGGCCATTCCCATATCTGTCATTATAGGGTCCAGGGAGATCTCATCTTCCAAGATAGACTACGCGACTGGTACCCCAGTTGGGTTTGTCCCAATCTTTGGCACAGTGATTACGGAGGTTGAGGCGTTAAAAAGTCTTACGGGAGTGGAGGTTATTCCAATTGCAGCAGGCGGTATTGGGGGAGCGGAAGGAAGTGTAATCCTCCTGCTGAAGGGAGACGACTCCGAAGTCAAAGAAGCAGTGAAGATGGTTGAGAAGATAAAGGGTGAACCACCAGTACAGGAACCTAGATAACCTGCTTCAAGGACTTCGGTAGAGGATTTTTGGCTAGCGTTTGAAAAGATAGAAAAAATTAGTTACAGTATTACGTCTATAATCTCTTTGTGAGACCTCATTTCATCCGAATGGATAAAAAGCTGTTGATGATTTATGGTTTTTTATTTCATAAATGTCTTAAAATCACATAACTAATAATCGCATAGGGTCTTATGCCCTCATATTAACAGGCTTTCCATGCGTAAATCCCATGCATGTTTCATCTCTTGACACAGAGATTACACTAAGGTAGTTATCATTGGTGGTATGGTCGAGTGGTGAGGGCATACCCAAATTCTGAACCATTTGTCAATAAAGTATTCGGGTACATAAGACTAAGCTTTATTTTATCTCAAGGGAATTCAATAATGGTATTCGAAAGTGATATTCTTGAAAGAACTGTCAAGAGAAGAAATAGTCTTTTGGAGTTAAAAATACGACGAAACCTATGAAGAGTATGAAAGAGATATTGAGAATTCCGTAGGTAGAAATCTCAAGTCTAATAGAGAGCTCATTAAAGTAGATTTGATGAAAATTGTGGAACGGAAGTTTGGCGGACTAAAAGGTAGGAAGAGACTATTCCTCAATATCATAAATCCTCTTGATGAATCGGATATTAAGAGAATAAGCAGAGACGCCCTTAACTCTGTTGATGAACGGGTGCGAATAGAGAGTCTGAGAAAACTCAAGGGTGTTAAAAATACTCTTTCAAGTGTGATACTAACCTTTTTGGACCCTGAAAATTATGGGGGCTTTGATATTCACTCATATGACGAGTTATTTGAGACAAACTCAAAAACGCGACCTAAAAATATGTTTACAGATACTAAATATTTCCTTGAATTTCTAAGCGAAATTAAGACGGGTTGCCAAGAAACAGGGTCTGGGGGTAAGATACATTGAAAAGGCTTATTTTAAAAAGAATTATGATAGTACACATGTTAGTCAAAAAGTTTTGAAAGATTATCATTCACCAGAACAGTTGCCATAAAATGGAGTAATATCCAAAGATGCTACCAAAGATAAAATGTTTCCTAATTTCTGTCCAGAATGCGGGCAGAAGTTAACTAAAAATGCCATTTACTGCTCTGAATGTAGAAAAAACTGAGATAATTTATATCCTTTAGAAATGGTAGAATGTTATGATGCAACTGTGTTGACAAAAAACTGCCTAAGTGGTTTTATTTTTATTGTTGGAATAAACTCTGGTATGCGATATGTGAAAAGGTTTAGGCAAAGTCCTCAATAGAATACGTTAGCTTGTAAACCTAAAGGTTAAACATGATTTAATTTAGCTAATCTAATTTAAGAATCAACTTTTAAATGTCCTTTTATTGAATTGTCTTGGGAGGATTTGAAAATTGAGTGATGAACTGGACGAGTTCTGCGATTTTGCTGTTAAGATGGATGCTGATGATGCGAAACTGATAGAGACAAAGAACATTGTTGTCAAGAATTCGACACGGTGGAGTTGCCGCTTTGGCTGCGAAAATTATGGAAAATCGCTAATGTGTCCACCATACAGTCCTACTCCTGATGAAACACGGGCTCTACTTAAAGAATACAAGTGGGCTTTGCTTGTTCGTAAAAAAGTGGCTTTTGATATCCGTGAGAAATCCGCAGATGACCTTCATAAACTTATGCTTGATCTGGAGCATTATGCCTTCATTAAGGGTTTCTACTCCGCTCTGGGATTCAAGGCTGGAAGATGTAAGCTTTGCGAAAATTGCAATATAGAAGGTGGAATCTGTGTTAATCCAAAGTCAGCTCGCCCATCGATGGAGAGCCTTGGAATAGATGTCTTCTCAACTGCCAAAAAGGCTGGCTACGAGGTTGAGGTTCTCACATCTAAGGATCAGGAATACTACATCTATGGGCTTCTTCTCGTAAAATAGTATAGACAGTTCAACTATTATCTCCTTTTCTTTATCTGATATTTTAACAGATCCTCTTTATCGGTCTAGACTTGTTTTATGCCAGTTTAGAAATAGTTAAATATCTTGAAGAGATAATTTTGGCATAACTTACCAATACGTAACTTTCAGTTAGATAGGTTAAGAAAAAAAACTTGGTGGTGATAAGAATGTTTGATTTTGGTTCAGCCTTTTCTGGAAATCACCCTGACGAAGAGCCGAATTCAGGTTCTCAAATAGATGTAGATGGATTAAAAGGAGAATATGCTTCCAAGCTGGATAGCTGCAAGAACTTTCAAGAAGTCTTCATTTTAGTCAAGAAATCCGTGAAAGAGTCTCTTGGCCTTGAAAGAGTAGGTTTGATGCTGTATCTAATGGATCTACCCCTGAACTTGGGTGCTTTCCATGAAGTCGGTTCAAACGGAATTGTGATGAATAGAACTCTTCTCGAACAAGTCATGAGCTCAACAGAGTCCAAAAGGGAGGTCAACTCGTTCGTATACTCAATTCTTCTACATGAATACATCCACACTCTAGGCTGCCTCGACGAAGGAAAAACAAGACAATTAACATACACCGTGTCCAGAGACATGTTAGGACCTGAGCACATCGCTACAAAAATGGCTGATGCTGGGCCGTGGGCATACCTAAAAATCAATCCCACTTCGAGAGACTTCAATCATGATAGAGGAATGGAACTGGTAAGAGACTTTGAGGTTCCAGAGCACAGATACATCTCATAATTCCATTTCTTCTATATCGTGAAATAGGATTTTCTAAGATATTCTGCCGATATGGCGTACAGATTTAGGGGTTTTAAAATTAGAGATATTGACAATAGCTGTTAACTAAACAAGAGCTTTAAAATACTAAATGTAAGAATCTATTCATAATAGGCAGAGAAAAAATCTTTCCAGTATGGAATTTATTTGACTTTGATCGTGGTTGAATTGATTTTAATCAGTTCTTTCAAAATCTTGCTTTTTCGGAAGAATGTAAATTGATTCTCCAATTTTTAAATGTTTTTCGACTTCATCGAAATCTATTCTGTTAGTTTCAACGACTTTAACGCTTTGATCCTTATCATTTTTTAGAAAGAAGACTTGAAAAGAAATGATCTTTGAAAATATTTTCGGCGATGTTATTCCATTTGGTTTATATGCAATTCTCATTTTTCTTCGCCAACTCAGAGATTCTTGTTGATAAAATTTCATTTCTTGGTGTTTCAATTTGAATAAAAGGAACTATTGTTATGTGTTAAAATTGTCTATAACATAGTTATCATCACATAGTTATAAAGTTTTCTAAAAACAATGGAAACACAGGTTTTTCATGGTAGAACCAACTCTTTGCACATACTATAAAAAATTCATTAATGACCATATCGTATACAGCAGATTAAAATGAAAGAAGATTACATGATTAGCGAAAATACCTAAGAGAATCCACAGGACCCTGATACTCATGGTTAAGAATGCCAAGATAAAAGTAACAAAGAATGGCCCATACATCGTCGCAGGAGGCATCCCTCTATTACGAATGGTCATAGAATCTGATAGCTACGGTGACCCCCTTCGATGGCGAATAGTTCAGAGATATCCACTGCGAGAAAACTATTCTCTCTGCCGCTGCGGAAAATCCAAAAATAGGCCATATTGCGATGGAGCTCATATAAAGCAACGGTTCAATGGTAATGAAACAGCCAATAACGAATTATATCTCAAAAATGTGAAGGAGTACATTGGTCCTGAGCTTAAGCTTACGGATAAACCGGAGCTCTGTGTCGGCGCGGCTTTCTGCGTCCGTGATGCAGGCATATGGAATCTAACAGTCAATAGTGATATGCCCGGTTTTAAGGAGATGGCCATAGAGGAAGCAGCTAACTGCCCATCAGGACGGCTTGTTGTCTGGGATAGTGAGGGTAAGCCGATCGAGACTGATTATGAATTTAGTATTGTTATCTCCGAACACGAGGATGGTTCCCCTGGTCCTCTCTGGGTTCGGGGGGGAATAGAGATAGAATCATCGGATGGCTCAATATATGAGAAGCGAAATCGTGTTACTCTCTGCAATTGCGGTGTGTCACGAAACAAGCCCCTTTGCGACGCTTCCCACTTCGACAAATGATTTAGAAGTGTCTAGGAGTTCTTTTAAGACTAAATCATACAACCCAGTTTAGAGTTGTCAACACTTAGTGCATCCGATGGAAACTCACAAGAGTGTTTGGGATTATATTGTAGGGGGAAACGGTGCGTATGCCATTGCCCCGATTTTGATGGTTTGAACGGTTCCAACGCATGTGTTTTGGTGAAGTATCGCTTCGACAATGTAGCCTTGAGCGTCTCCTTGTGTATTCCATCTGTATGTCTGTTCGAACTTGTCTGTCCACTCACGATGGCCGGGTGAAAGCTGCTAGATCATATTCTTTACAGGGTTTGTGCTTGATGGGTTATAATTCGTTGAAGAGATGACATATCCATCAAGCTTGTAAGTGGCTGAGTCAAATTGTGGCTTATCCCATCTCAGATTTACTTGACCTTTAGACCATGTTGCATTCAACTTCGTTAAGGAAGAGGTCTTTGGACCCATAGTCACCTCGCCAGAAGCCTCTATCAAGTGACCACTCTCCAAACGTATTTCTGAAGGGGCATCTTGAGTCTGTGCAGTATCTTCTTCTTGGGTTTGATATCCAGCATCTATACGCTTTCCCGGAATTCCACTAGAACTCTTACTCTTAATCTTATTGGCTCGACTTTGGGAAATCGGAGTTTTAGCTGGCGAATTCAGAGTTTTAGTTTTACCTTGTATAATCGCTCTGTGTCTTCTTCTACCCATAATTGCCGAAACTACAGTAATCGGGATAATGAAAAACAGTATACATATTGTTGCGTTAACGAACTCGTCGCTGGAAAAGGGAAAGAATTCGCCTATTCCAGCGAAGAAATAGAAAACTTGATCTACTACTGAGTCCCCCCACTAGAGACTCTTGCAACAGACCAGATACCTGTCTGACTGTACAGGCAACTATAAGTTCCACTTCCCTGACCATTAGAGTTAACGGAACCAGTGAAAGTTGCTATTGGATCGCCATATAGACATGGCCAGTGAATTGAGCGGTTCCACTAGAGCTTACACTTCCACTTAAAGCAGCAGGATTGCTGGAAATAATACTATTCTTCATTAAGAAACCAGAGTTAACGCTGTGGGTTTCCCAGCCGCCAGGTCCTTTAAGATTATATGAATAGTTATAAGTTCCATCGAATGAAGCTGCATTAGCAGTTGTAATCTTCATAGTTACTGACAGGTTAAGCAATATAGCACAAAGAATTAATGACCAAAAACATTTTGACAAATAAATTTTCAAGATATCAATCCGCCTTTTATTAGAAATATTTTGCCTAAGCAATAGCCCATGCTACCCTTGATGAGTAGCTTTGCTCCCGTAACTGTTAGATAAATATGCCAAATATTCAAAGTAATTATGAATTCATAATCTGGATTTTAGCAGTGCTAGGGAAGGAAAAAATCCATGATGAATAGAACACTACAAAAAATGATAAAAAAAAGTAATCTTAACAGTAATTCTCAGCATAATTAGTTTTACAATTTTTCATGCCCCAAACAGAAGAGATTTTAAAGAAATAAAAAACAAAATGCCACTATTGTCCTGTTTTTTATTCACCACTTCCCTTTTATGAGTTTATTGTTAACCTAGAGAGTTAGAAAGGGATAGTGAGATAGTATGAGAATTAGGGAAAGTATTTAGGGGATAATCAAGTTAATCCAATACATAGATTTCTTTATTTTTAACTATTATCACGAATCTCTAGCTTATCTCGCACTTCAGCGAAGTCGATGTCAGTTTTCCCTATCACGGACTGGGGAAAACCACTTAATTTGTCGCCTTCATTCGATGGAAACAATACAACATGGGTATGTTTTACGCTCCCACCACGGATGAAGACGCAGATGAAGTTGGACTTATACTTTTCCTTTATTTTCTGGGCAACAACTTTTGCAGTTTTGAAGAGAGAAGCAACTTCAGAGTCGCTCAAATCATGCCAATAGCGTACATGCCGCTTTGGGATGATTAGGCAGTGCCCCTCAGAAGATGGATTCGTATCCAAAATTCCTATCGCAGTATCATTTTCAATGATCTTCCAAGAGGGCAGTTCTCCTCGGATAATTCTACAGAAAATACACTCCTCTTCAGACATACAACATAGACCTACTTAACAATTACAGGCTACAATATGTATTCTCATGCTCGTCAATAAAACTTAATCTCTAATCCTAGGGAAAATTCTTCAGAACTTACCATGTGTAAATCCGTGTTTACCTATTAACGTGCCACAGGTCCAATACTCGCCAAGATTGTACACTAGAGGCTTTGCCTTGTTCATATCGATCTTGTTTTCATTTAGAATTGTCTCATCAACGTGTACAGCCAAGCCTTCGCCCATGAAGAAATCGTGGTATCCAATCGGTGTCACTTGCTTTAAACGGCACTCAATACTCACTGGGCACTCTTTTATCATCGGTGGCTTCACTTTTACAGCAACTTCTGGAGTCAACCCTGTCATCTTGAACTTATCAACATCCCTTCCAGAGACAGTTCCACAATAATCAACTATGCGAACCATGTCATCCGTAGGTATATTCACCACGAACTCGCCGGTCGCCCTTATCAGAGAATTTGAATATCTGGTGGGATTTATTGCTAAACCGATGGTTAAGGGATCTCTTACACAAGGCATGAACACTTCAGCTAAAGTAATGATGTTTGGTTTTCCTTCAGGGCTAATTGATGTTATTAGGGCAACTGGAGTTGGATACAAAGGTCTAGAAAGCACCCAAGATCTTTTCATCATATATCATCTTATTTCGTTCGTTCTTGCAAAGAGCATATAATATTGAATAACATTATGATAAATCAGAATAAAATAATTCCGTAAAATGAAACATCTTCTCTCAGAAGCATTTGAAAAGGTGAAGAAAGGGCATTGATGTCTAAGTCTAAGTCTAAGTCTAAGTCTAAGTCTAAATCTATAGTCTCTTCAAGATCTAACAGCTCCTTCCCAATCATATCTTAGTTTGTTCTCGAATTTTGTGAGGTCAATGATAGGTAGGGTATTCCTAAAAGGAACCTTGAGAATCGCATTCTTTCCGTATCACACGTTAAAAGGTTCTTTTACTATCGAATCACAACTTTCTGTACTGATTACAAAATTTCTCATCATTTTCAATTGAGAAACAGAATGAAGTTTAGTACGAATGGAATCGTTATAGATTACTATCTACGAGTTGCTTTGATCAAAGATAAAGCCAATCATGCCAAGTTCCTTGTCATTCCAGGCTTTACGTAGACCCAAAACATTGCTATAGAATGCTTCCGCCTACTCGAGATCTGATACATAACACTCTGTACAAGCAATTTTACGTAAAGAATTCAAACTTTAATCTTTCTTGAAACCACAAATACTAATTTTTAGTGTGTTTGATTCAAACACTTTTAATGAATATTATCCTATTACTAGTCGTGCATGCGATCTATAATTTATGAAATATTAAAGAAGTTTGAGTGAACTCATTGATCAACGATAGTACGCGCTTTCTGCCAAGCACAATTCTGGCACATGCCCAGCACTTGCCTCGACACTTGCCTCGGCCCTTTAGGCCCAAAATTATGCAAAGTGCTAGACGATAGAGAGCCCTAGAATCTATGAGCAAAAGCTTCTAGATACCTTAAAGAAATTAAAGGAAGCAGGGAAGAAACTAAAAAGAATGGTAGGAAAAGTGCGCTAGAAAATGTTCATCTCAACTTGCAACCACAGTTTTGACAGTCTATATCATCATGGAATATTTTATGTCCACAGTTAGGGCAGAATTGTTGTTCAGCAAAAGAATCTGATAGGGAATAGTTTAAAGGAAATCTTTTTCCGCATTTCTTACAGTGATTATAATTCTTCTTTTCGAAACCGCCGCTTATTTCGATTAGTTCCTGTTTTTGAAGTAATCGCTCTCCACAGTCTGTACAATATGCATAATGGATGATAGATTGTTCTCTATTCTCCAATTCGTGCTGTATAGCATCTAATGATTCTTCATTTATTTTCTTATAATAGGTTAGCCCTGACCTTGGTGGCAACCTTTTACATTCATGCTTTTCTGGCAAGATGCATTTGCTACAAACTAGTAACCCGCAATATTTACATTCATGAAGAAGATAGGGGTCTTCAATCTTTCCGCAAAATGAACAAATACTCAACAAATGTCACCAAGTCAATTTAGACTTCGTCTGAGAAGTTATCAATTTTATATACTTAGGTAGTTTATCTAATTTGTCTTTTCACATAGACATTCTTTACGAACTTCCCAATACTAGATTTGCTTTCTCTATCACTGGCACTTTGGGTGCTTTTATGACTAATCGCTAGGAATCCTGTCGTTGCTTGACAAAAAGAACATACTAAGAACAGATATCTGAATCCCACAATGGCACACGATCTTTTTCTTTCTCTTAATACACGTAGACAAATTTGCTACAATCATTTAATGATTAAGTAAAACAAATCACCCATAGAGTTAACTAGCAGGCTATACTTATTATTGGAATTGGATTAATTCTAATTTATTAATACGATTATAGGAGTGATGTTATTCCATGGGAAAGCGTAAGATTAAACAGAAGAATAATGGAAGGGTTGGGACGCAAAATCCCCACCATAAGAAGAAGTAGAAGCGCGCTTAGTTTCGTGTTGTGGCATAGTATTATACAATATTAAAAGACATTTTGTTTTGAGAGTCAGCGGTGCTGATGAGGCATCGAGAATGTCACGCTTTTTCAGTATTGATTGTTGTCTAAGGCCCTTTTTGTTTGTAAAGCTTAGTGTAGCGCGTGCTAGTAAAATAATTCAAGCAATAAACAAGAAACATAATCTTTTAGTTTAAAGAATTTTAAGATAGAGTTTGATTCTGTAAGAAAATTAACTCTGGAAAGGTAAAAGGTAAGACAAAATCACACATCAATTCTAAAAGTTCTTTAGTAACAAGACGAAGAATGATATCCATGGTTGAAGGAAAAGGTTACTGTGGTAGACGAATTGAACGTCTTGCACAAAAGAATGTAACCAAACTCATAGAGGATAAAGAAAACATCGTAATTATACCAGACAAGATAAAGAGTAATGGAAAAGCTAAAAACAGTCCTCAAGTATCTCGCGAAAAATCTTGATTTAACATATTTTTAAACCAATAAATTGTAAAAGAACTCGTGTCTGGATATGGGAAGCCGTCTTATAGACATACGTATGCTCGATGCCCTAAACATCTTATTGCATGGTAGATCTTTCATTCTTATAGAGTTCGGTTTGGGAACTCCCACTTATATTCGGACTAGGTCTCCAACAGATTATTGCTGGATTGGCTGGATCGTATGTGAGCCTAGTTCTGGTCTCTATCTTCTGCTCCCGGGATGAACTATCTTCCGCTTTTTATATATGCTATAATCATATCAAAGAAGAATAGCGGTCAAAACGAAGCTGAATCTGAACTTCAAAACAAGTCGAAGTACAACAGACAACAGTTCCTTATCTTTGTTCCACTACTAATACTACTTGTAGTGGTAAAGCAGGAATTACATAGACAAAAAGCAAATTCATAGACAGCCAGTTAGACCAATAACGCAGATAATGTTGAGAATTCACTCTTCATTGGAGAAAATGTTAGTAACTTTATTGAATTCCTAGTATCTTTCCAGTCCAGCAGTAGATACATAGATTTTCTTCCTTTAGAAGCGAATTTCCAAGCACGTCAACTATTACTTTGACCATATCACCGATTGATATGAATTTTAAAGTCGTTAGTATTGGACTCATTGATGATACTTATCATCATCCTATATTTTTCAGAAGCCACATCCTGATAATCTGATAAATCCTTGGGTGTTGTGTCGCCCTCAATCTTCACAATAGCTTGTCGCGCTATCAAGTCAGAATTATTCGTGGTTTTATCAAGGTAGAATGCAAACAACTGGGGTGGTGATGCTATCCTAGCGTGAACTTCTTTGGGTTTATATGGCTCAATCTTGTCTTGAACGAATTTCCGCAGCTGAGTGCCTCTCCTTATCGAATCGTCTACGAGAACTATCGATTGATTCAGTATCATATGAGGATTGGGTGCCTGCTTATGATAAGCTATCAAATCTCTCGTTGACTGTTGAGGAGGCATATAGCCCAGTTGTCTCCTTTTGATATTGTCTTCTTTCCGACAATTAGAGGAAAAATACCGCTTAATGCATAGACACTGCCCTCATCCCTGACAAAAGCAATAGCGATACTGATCCCTGAATCTTTCGGTACATATTGACAATACCATCGGTCAAGGTAGTACCCCTGCATATCAACTCCCCTACTAATTCTGTCTGGTTAATACTACCCGCCGATTCTTTGAAAGAAACACCATCATTCATCATCTCAGAAATCAAAATAACGGCATTTTAAATCGAGCTGTTCGTGCATAAAGCGAAGATGCCTAGTTTCGACTTAAAGACCAGCGGTTGCTTATCATTCTCTACAGAACTTATTACTCCTATGCCTATGCTACCCCTTAGTTTTTCCAAAACATCTCTGAACTCAGTCTTGAACTGACTATTGCTCATATCATGACATGCCGGCTTGGAAATTTTATCTAATAGAACGGCTAAACCTCCAAACGTAGTACCTAAGTGTGAATGATAGTCTACACCATAAAATAGATCATTCATACAATCCTCTTTTGATACTACTCCGGATGGGCCACCCATATTCTATCCCACAGTCTAATGTTGACTATAGAACAGAGATTAAAAACATTCCTAAAGAATTGAATGCTCGCTGAATTGTTTTATACGCAGATATTTTTTGACTATAAGGGAGTCGTAGCGATATCATTTGGCAGGCTTGAAAACTCTAATGCCCTTTTCAATATATCTTCTGAAGTATCACACGCGCTGATGCTAGCCATTTGTTTTTTCTATTATTTTCAATATGTGTGAAGATATTTTTCCCAGCAATTAGTCAAATCTTTTAGATGAACGTAAGATTGTCTATACACTGATAGGACTACATTATGAAAATAGGGAGATTTTTTGTATACTCCAAGATGCTAAGAAATAACTTGTAATAGGGTGAGGGATAAAAGAAGAGAAAGGCAAGGTTTAGAGACAGGAGAAAAAACAGGCGAGATCGTTGGAAAAGAACTAACGGGCTGGGGTGGAACAAAGGGATAGGAAAAGGGTCAGCAAAAGGCGTCAAAGGTGAAAAGAGGAAAAAAGGAAAAAAGGAGTAAAAATAGACACTCTAATACATTTATCAAAGCAAAAAATTCCTAAATGTTGCTCTGGATAGTTAGTCTTCTATTCAGTAATAAAAGAAATCTTAAAAGGTGGTTGTAAATGCCAAAAATTGAAGATATTGAGGGAATAGGCCCAGCCTATGCCAAGAAGCTTGTAGATGCTGGAATTAAGACCACCGAGGATCTCCTTTCAGCAGGTGCAACCCCGAAAGGACGAGAAAGCCTAGCTACGAAAACAGGCATTACAGAAAAATTGATTCTTAAATGGACTAATATGGCTGATCTGTATAGGATTAAGAGTGTGGGTTCAGAATACGCAGAGCTCTTGGAAGCAGCAGGTGTCGATACAATAGTTGAACTATCAAAAAGGGTTCCAGAGAACTTGCATGCCAAGATGCTAGAGGTCAATGAACAAAAGAAACTTGTTCGAAGACCACCAACACTAGACGCTGTCAAACAATGGGTCTCAGAGGCAAAGACACTCCCAAGAAAGATGGAGTACTAGGCAATCATATACTTTTTCTTTATTGATGTATACATTATAAATGATATACAGTAGAAGATATTATCTTCATTAGATTTCCCGAGGGTCATACATTACTGATTTAAACCTGAGAAAGGGTATCGACATCTTCTTTTATTACTACCACATCTTCCCGAATAACTTCTATTGTGCTATTGCATTCAGTTTAAATTGGCGTCTATATCGAAGTATGATAGAAAAATTAGTTTACAAAACCCGAAATGCTCTTAGATTTCCATCAATTTTCTAATTCTCTTTCTCTCTTCCTCCTTTGCCCCCACATCTATCTTCTACTACAAACAGAGTACAATGTTTCCAGAGCATAGCTCCTCATCTCATTCATTAGATTCAAGAAACCATACTTTAGGTATATATATTCATAGAATAATATTCTTACATGTTTTCTAGAATTTGGAAATTGTAAGGTGAAATATTATGGAGAAGGATATCTGGATTGCACGAGACTATGCTGCTTGTTCGGGATGCAAGCGGTGCGAAATCGCTTGCAGCATGAAGCATGAAGACTGGATTTGGCCTGAAGCCTCGAGGATACGAGTATTCATGCCATTCCCTGGTCTGGAGGTTCCTCACCTCTGCGCACAGTGCAAAGACTATCCATGCATCGCTTCTTGCCCAGTTAAGGCTCTCTCTATGGATCCGGAGACTAAAGCGGTAATCGTCGACAGGGAGAAGTGTACTAGCTGCAGTATATGCATAAATGCTTGCCCAGGTAATATACCGATACTTCATCCTAAAGACAAGAAAGCGACTATCTGCGACCTCTGCGATGGAGATCCAGAGTGTGTTAAAGTCTGTACTGAGGCGGGTTATAATGCCCTGACAATTGTTAATGAAGCTCCCAGTGCCAACAGGAAACTTTTCAGTCGCCACCCAATCGAAGTTGCAAAGGAACTCGCAATTTACTTCTTCGGCGAGAAGGGTGAGGATGTGATCTGATATGCCGGGTGGTTATACAGGAAAATTCCTCGACGTCGACCTCTCCAAGGAGAAGATCAAGGAAATCAGCTTCAGCGACAAGGTGCTTCAACAGTTCTTCGGTGGACGCGGCCTAGCTGCCAAGATCCTTTGGGACCGTGTTGGAAAGAAATGGAGTGACTTAGATCCATATTCTCCCGAAAGTCCGTTAATAGTTCTAACAGGTCCTATGACAGGGATCTATCCAGGTGGAAGAATCTGCGTTTCTGGAAAAAGTCCTGTTAGTATGGGTACGGTGGGTTCAACAGCCTCAACAGAATTCGCCCATGAACTCAAATGCTCGGGCTTCGATGGCATAATCTTTACTGGAAAGGCTGAGAAACCAGTCTATCTCATAGTCACCGACGATAAAGCTGAGATTAAAGATGCATCTCATATATGGGGAACCGTTGGGGAAAAGACGATAAAGATTCTGAATAAAGAGGTTACTGCAGAACTGACGAAGAGGCAGCCTAACGTTGGCATCTGGCGCGAGCCTGGCATGATCTACATTGGGCCTGCGGGAGAAAACTTGGTTAGGAATTCCGCAGTAATGAGCAAGCTGTGCCACGCCGCTGGTTATGGTGGATATGGTGCTTTAATGGGCTCTAAGAAGCTTAAGGCCGTCGTAGCCAAGGGTAGGGGAATGATGCCAGAGGTTTATGCTAAGGAGGCGGTGAAGCTTCTTTGGGCTAAGGCTCATCAGATCCTGATAAGCAAGACTGAGATGCGGCGATATGGGACCGGCTATGCTGGTTATCTGGTAGGTGCTGATACTAGTAGCGAGCCTATCCGCAATTGGCAAACAGAGTGGCATAATGCGAAAAGTTATGCTGGCCCTCGATTTGAGCAGTATTGGGTCAAGAAGAAGTGGGCTGACTTCAACTGCACTACCAACTGCATGAAAGTCAGTTGTATCAAGAATGGAAAGTGGAAGGGTGACATAACAGATCTCCCAGATTATGAGCTTCAAGCATACTGTGGAACCAATTTAGGCCTCTTCGAGCCTGCTGACAACATACACATGAGCTCTGTAATCGATAATCTTGGCCACAGCGGTATTAACGGGCCTAACGCAATGGGCTTTGCGGCTGAGCTATACCAAAGGAAGATTTTGACAAAGGAGGATATTGGATTCGAACTGAACTGGGGTGATGCTGACGCCTTCACGAAACTAGCAGGAATGGTGGCGAGACGGGAGGGAATCGGAGAAATCCTGGCTGAGGGTTCCTACCGGGCTGCTATAAAGATTGCCAAGATGAAGAGGAAAAAGCCGGAGGATCTCCTGAAGTATGTGGTACACGTTAAAGGTATTGAGATTGGAGCCCATGGCACACGAAGCGACGCAGACTATGTCCATGACATAAGTTATGCTGCCAATGTTCAAGGTGGAGACCACACTTCAGTAGCAGAGGATGGTTACACAGACATGAGCGGCGCAGTATTCGCCGATTCAGGCGTATTCTGCGACTTCTGCAGGACGAATAGAGAGGTAGAATTCGATTTAGCTAAAGCTATTACAGGCTTTCCAATAACTCTCGAAAATTGGAGAAAGGAGACGGGCCCCAGAATCGTTACACTCCAAAGAGCTTTCCTTCTAATGGGAGGCCCAGACCTCAAGTGGAGTCCCGTCAAAGATGATGATAACCCACCAAGATTCTATGAGCCTCTTCCCGAAGGTCCCTATAAGGGGAAGACCACTGACAAGAAGCTTGTTGACCAGAAGCTCCAGATCTATTTTGGAACACTGGGTTGGGATAATCGTGGCATTCCTACAACGGAAACTCTGAAGAAACTCGACTTAGACGACGTAGAGCCGGCAATGAAGAAGTTACGTCAGTAGCCTCTCCTTTTTTAATTTTTATGGGTAGTTAAGGACGCTTGTTGCTATGAAGATCATTGTCCGCGTCTTCGGTGAGATCTCATCAATCATAGGCAAGAGGCTGGAAGTAGAGCTCCCTGAGAGAGCAACAGTAAATAGCCTAACAAACAAGATCCGCGAGCAGACAAATCAACGCCCAGGTTATCTAGGCGAGTTCAAGATTGGAAGCAAGGACCTATCAATCATTCTCAATGGAAGAAGCATAGACATGCTTAACGGCATCATTACTCTCCTCAAGGATGGGGATGAAGTCGTGATAATGCAACCGACCGCTGGCGGTTAAGATAGCTCTAATCAAAAGATATTGCTCCATAACTAATTTCTATAATTCTCGGCTAGCGCACGCTATTTAACATTTAGCATCCATTAAAAAAATTGTTGAGAATAGCCACAATCCAAGTGGCTAGTGTCCTTTGGTTTCCCGTATATGTTCCAACATCTCGTGAAATGGTGATTAAGGCTTAAATTCCCTACGTACATCTATGAATATCATAACATTTTGGAGTTTGCTGTTGTTTTGAAAAATAAAGTTACATCACCTGAAGAATTCTTCGGATTCGAGATGGGCTCTGACAAGAAGATGGCACGCTGGGACAAGATCGTCGAGTACTTCAAAGTTCTCACCAAAGAAAGCGACAAGATCACCGTCGAGAATATGGGTCCTTCGACAGAAGGAAACCCCTTCCTTCTCGTCACCATCTCCTCCGCAAAGAATCTCAGAAACATAAATCGAATTAGAGAGGTGAATGCTAAGATAAGCGATCCAAGAGGATACGCCGAGAAAGAAGTAGCATCTCTCATAAAAGAAGGAAAAGCGGTCATCTGTCAGTCTATGAGCCTTCATGCCTCCGAGATAGGCGGAACCCAGATGGCTCCTGAATTAGCCTACGACATTCTCACTAGAGATGATGAAGAGACCACGAGGATTCTTGATAACGTTGTCTTCCTAATGATTCCCTGCTTCAACCCAGACGGGGAGATCATGATTAAAGACTGGTATGACAAGTGGCTTGGAACAGAATACGATGGCTGTGGCCTCCCATGGCTCTACCACAAGTACGTTGGCCATGACAACAACCGCGACGCTTTCATGATGAACATGATAGAGTCACAGTATGCTGCAAAGATTCTATTCAGAGAATGGCATCCTCAAGCATATCAAGACCACCACCACATGGGAAGCTACGCTGCTAGACTCTACGTTGCACCCTATTGCGAGCCAATCCGCCCTCACGCTGACCCACTTATATGGAGAGAACTCTCTTGGTACGGCGCACACATCGCCTACAAGCTAGAGCAAGGAGAGAAAACAGGTATACTAAACAATGCTCAGTACGCGGGTTGGGGTCACTTCGGATTCCACTGGATAGGAAACTATCACAACACAACCAGCATGCTAACTGAGTCTGCAAGTGCAAAACTGGCAACGCCCATGTTCGTTCACTCCAGCCAACTCACAGGTGTAGCTGGAGGGGCACTCCGAGGATTTCCACAGAACAAGTCGCAAACCAACTTCCCCCATCCATGGCCTGGAGGCTGGTGGAAGCTGCGAGACATCATTGAACAGCAGAAGATAGCAGCTTGGGCTATACTCGACCTAGCTGCGAGGCATAAGGAAACAATTCTCAACAATACATATTTGAAAGCGAAGAGGCAGACTGAACTGGGAGCAAAAGGGTCTCCAAAAGCATACATTATACCTGCCATTCAACATGATCAGCTGACAGCTGAGAAACTCGCAGAGAAACTGTGGATGCAAGGCATAGAACTCAAAAAGGCACAGAAAGAATTCACTGTCGACGGTATAACCTATCCTAAAGGGTCATATGTGATATCCCTTGATCAACCTAAGATGGGTTTGATTAAGAATCTCCTTGGGCGAACGCTTTATCCAGATGATGCTTGGTCTAGAGAGGGAGATGGATCTCCTGTCCGCCCCTATGACACAGCCACAGACACCATGTCCGAGTTCATGGGTGTCCGAGTGGATTCTATAGATAGCGTATTTCAAGGTGAATTCGAAACCATAGAGACATTTAAAGCACCTCTTGGAAAGCTTATAGGCGCCTCAAAGATTGGATACGCTTATGACTGCCGGCTTAACGAGAGCTTCAAAGTCACCAACATTCTTCTGACCAAAGGCATAAAAATAGCGAGAGCTGACGAAGCCATACTCGTTGATGACATAACTTTTCCACCAGGTGCCTTCATCGTTTCTTCGGGATCAGAAAAAATCCTTACGGAACTAGCAAAGAGGACTGGTGTGGATTTTTATGCCATAAAGAAGGCTGCTAGCAAGACACATGAGATTAAGCTGTTGAAGATTGGAATGTATCAACGCTACTGGGGAGGTAACATTGACGAAGGATGGACTAGATGGCTCCTTGAACAGCACGAATTCGCAATCTCGAAAGTCATGGACAAAGATATCAAGGAAGGAAACCTTGCCGAGAAATACGACATTCTCATACTTCCGAGTGATCCTATGCCACTCATCACGGGTGAGAATATAGAAGAATACTATTCGAAGATTCAGAGGCCAATGCCCCAGTTCCCACCCGAGTTTAGAAGTGGCATTGGCAAAGATGGCGTTGAAGCCATAAGAAAATTCGTTGAGGATGGTGGCACGTTGGTGGCGCTTAATCAGTCCTGTGAATTTGCTATTGAGAGACTCAAACTTAAAGTTACAAATGTGTTAAAGGATGTGAAATCTAAGGAATTCTACTGCCCAGGCTCAACTCTAAGGATCAATGTTGACGATTCTCACCCACTCGCGTATGGTATGCCCAAGAAAGCCCTCGCGCTCTTCTGGAGCAGCCCAGCTTTCAACATTATACCATCCGAATTCAATGAAGATTGTGAGGTTGTTGCTCAATATCCAGAAAGAGATCTTTTACAGAGTGGCTGGCTTATAGGCGGGGAGAAGCTAGCAAACAGTGCAGCAGTTGTCTCAACTAAACTGGGTAAGGGAAAGGTTATCCTCATAGGATTCTTCTCTCAACACAGAGCTCAAACACATGGAACATTCAAACTATTCTTCAATGCTCTAATCCAATAATCCTATTAAAAATAAGATAGGATTCCCTTCTTTTCATTAGACTATCTATATGGCAGGGTAGATCTGAGACACAATATTAAGAAGCGTCAGAACACTTTACCATGCAATAAATTTAGAAAATTCGATTTGTCGATTAGTTTGCGCATGAAAAGCTGAACTAAGAACGAGAAAAGAAGAAGACATTAAATATACCACTATACGTGTTGCCAGTCTTTTTTCTTGAATTTAGACTCTCTATTTACTTTCTCCTAACATAGAAGATGAAATCTAAGAAATGAAAATTTTTTTCAAAAAGACTTGGTACGTATTGTAAATACAAGCACGCCTTGAGAGTTAAGAAAGGATTAGCTTTTATTCGGTATCTTTATCGAGAAAATTGTTCCCGTGCCTACTTCACTTTCAAAGCTTATCTCCCCACCATGCGCTTCCATAATACGCTTGCAGACCGCTAGTCCGAAGCCCTGTCCCTTACTCTTTGTTGTGAATAAAGGAGTAAATAGCTTATGCCTGACATCCTCAGATATGCCAACTCCCGTGTCAGAGACGCTGAAGAGAATTGAGTCCTCATTCCTACGCGTAGCAAGAGTCAGTCTTCCTCCTCTTAGCATGGGCTGAACGGCATTAATGATAATGTTGTTGAGTACTCGAGTAATAAGAGCAGAGTCAAGCATAGCTCTGTCTTCTCTCAATAGCTTCTCAATCTCAATCTCGCTTGGCAGGCTCATTCTTGAAAGAGTGCTTTCAACAAGTCGCTTCACTTCAACCTCTTCGAGCTATGGTAGTATGGGTCTGACGAAGTCTTGGAGGTCGCCAACTATTTTGTTCATGTAAGTGACTGCTCTTCAATTGTCTCAAACATACTCTGTACGCTCTGCATCTCTGGGCTCTTGGGATGGATTTCTGCTCCTCCACGCAATATATATAGCGCCTTCGACTGACTGAAGTGGATTTCTGAGGTCGTGACCGACCATAACCGCGGTCTGACCGATGTAGGCGAGGCGCTCCGAGTTTTTCAATTTCTCTTTAAGCACCTTGTGCTCAGTCATGTCTCTGGCAGCAGCGAAGACACCCTGAATTTCTCTTGCCTCATTCCTGCAGACTGTGGCATTATAGAGGATTTCGCTTACTCTTCCTGATATATGTCGTATTGAGAGCGGATAGTCTCTTACAAAGCCTTCCTCTTGGCTATGATGGCTTCATTCTTCCTAATAAGAGGCATAGCGCCACTGACCAACATAATGATTGAGGAGACTAACGCACAACCATTACCGATGAGCAGACCATAGTTTCCGGAGAAATTACCCGCCCAACCAGCAACAATGGCTGAAATTGCAAATATCAAAATGGATGAACTGTTAAGGAGAACTATCCATGAGCCAGAATGAAGGAAACTCTTCAAGGAAACGTATATGGTCGCGAAGGTTGCCACAGCCCAGAGCACAAGTTGCAGGGTGAAAAGGAGAAACGGCGGGTTATAGACGAATATCTCTTGAAGACCAAAGACAAAAACAACAAAGATTATGCTTAGTAGAACAACTACAGGGATAATAGGCAAAATCTAGTTGACTGCACTTTTCCATCATACACAGAAGAAAAAGTCTATTTTTAATCACTTAAGAATTTGTGGTTGTCAAATGACAACAACAAAGATTTTATTTTGAGCTTATGCGAAACAAGATTACGAGATAGAGTAGAGATAAAGTAGAGAAACTATCGCAAGTGCTAATATTAATATAATCTGTCAATTTGAGTCCTTTGTTGAATTTTTAATTCCTAAAAAAATGTAGATGCCATTTTATAAAGTATATTATATAGCTTATTTTCATTTTCGGCGCATGACATGATTATTAAATCATATATAAACTAGTATTCCAATCCCAAACTAATATGATAAGATCTATGACAAATCCAAGTCTTGGTTATTTCCATAAACAAAAAATAAAATTAGTTTTCACTTCGCGGGCTAACAATGTATCTAATCAACAAACCACTGAATAGATCCTAACTCCGTCCATTTTCTCTTTATAGAGACAGCAAGTTAAAATCAATCCCTAAAAAGTTTTGCTGTATATGAGCCATTTGCTTCATGAATGTGTGTATAGGTTCTCTGGGATCCTCTTTGATTAAGTGCTGGTGCTCCTATCCTCGGCTCTGTTATTTCTAGACTGAATTCTAAGTGTTCCTTGAGGAATCGGTCAATCACCATTTCATTCTCTTCCAGCGTTATGCTAGTTGTTGAGTATACTAGCTTTCCTCCCTTCTTGACATGTTCAGCACTTGACTTTAGTATCAACCTCTGAACATCAGCTATGTTCCTAACTGTCATGATGTCCGTTCTCCACTTCGACGTAGGCATCCTCCAGAAAGCCCCGGTTCCGCTGCATGGCGGATCTAATAGAACCAAATCCGCTTCAAAGTTTACTGGCAAGGGTATGCGGGCATCGCAAACTATTATGTCGGAGATTCCGACACCGCTTCTGCATAATTCTTGTTTCAGTACTCTTGTTCTATTTGGAGAGTAGTCGATTGAGATGATATCTCCTCTATTCTGCATCAGCTGGGCAATATGGGTTGTCTTAGTCCCTGGCGCAGCACAGACGTCTAAAACAACTGACCCAGGCTGTGGATCTCCAACCTCAACTGGAATACAACTGGATTTATCTTCAATGAAGAAGAGACCATCTGAATACGCTTTCAACTTAACAAGTGGCATCCTTTTTCTAACGATTTTGTAAAGGAACCTGATATTTTCAACCTTCTCCAAGACTACTCCTGATGCAGAAAACTGACTGAGAATCTCCTCTTCTTTTTCCTTCAAAGTATTCAGTCGAACGTAAGTTGGTGGTGGCTCCAAATTCTTTCTAAGGAGTTTCAGCGTCTCTTCCTTGCCAAAGACTTTTATGCAATAATCTACGAACCATTTGGGATGAAATGTCTCAAAGCTGATTCTCTCTGACTCTTCAACTTTATCTAGTATTGTGCTCATTTTAGCGGCTAATATCCTCCCCAGGGTTTCTTCAGCGGGCTTAATTGTCTGCCACCCTAGGACTGCTCTTCCCAAATTTGCCAAATCTAGACCCTGAGTTTCTCCATCTTCGCTGAACTTCGTCTGATAGGTAAAGAGTCTTAAGAATGATAGAACGCGTAGGTTGAGGCGATCAAGTGTAGGAGCAGCTGGGGCTAGAGAGTTCTCAATGATCTTGTCTATGAAGTTCCTTCTGTTAAGAGTCTCTCTGACAAGCCTGTTTGCTGAGGCGACGACTCGGTCATCATCTATTCCAAGCAGCCTCGTCGCCCTCTCCAGAGCCGTTTGAGTATTCGTGTTCTTCTGATCTATCCAGCTCATTGTTTCAATAGCTAGCGTCCATGCCTGTTTCACGTGATATTCTACCATGGGAATCCTTTTATTGCGTGTTTCACCTAAAGAACCTTAGGGTTTAGACTGAAATGACCGTGAAGACTCTTGATGAATTTGGTTTCAGGACTCAAAGCAGCTCCCCCAAGGCAGCTATCGCCTCTAGTCAGAGTCATCAAGAGTATAGAGTAGTGAAGAAGGAGGAGAAATGGGAGAAATCTGTCCTAGAAGTTGAATTCCCCAAGAATCTTCCAGAATCATGTATTCTATCAGTTACTTATGAGGGGGAGAAGAGAGCTGCATGTCTGAAGCTTTATGAACCAAAATCTAAGCGAATATACTTCTGGTATGACAATACAGGTCACCTACCCTATTGCCTTTCCAACCTCTCCATTAATGAATTGGAGAAGAACATCAGCCTAAAAAATCATCCTGGACTGGACCACCTTGAACCTGTAAAGAAGTTCGATCCTATATCCGACAAAGAGGTGAATATGACAAAGATCATCGCGAAGGACCCGCTTTCTATAGGTGGAAGACCTTCAGGAAGCATCAGAGACCTGATTCCCAAGGCTTGGGAGGCACATATCAGATATCATCATAACTACATTTACGATAGGCAACTCTTTGTCGGAATGCCATACAAGATAGTGAATGGAAATCTAGTTTCCGTCAATTATTCTCCACCTCAGGATATACGCTTAACTATGGAAAAGCTCTTTGAGAATGAATCCGAAGAATTCAGAGGGTATATTGACTCATGGGTAAATCTGTTCCAATGTCCAATTCCAAGTATCCGAAGAGTTGCCCTTGACATAGAAGTCTATCAGTCAGTGTCAACTCGCATTCCAGACCCAGAAGAGGCGAAGGAGCAGGTGATTGCAGCCTCTCTAGTTGATTCAGATGGTCTGGAGCGAGTTTTAATTTTAAGAAGGAAGGATGTCAGAGAAGGCGGTACTAAGGTTCCTTTTCACGTGAAACTCGAGTACTGCGATGATGAGCGTCAGATCCTCAGAGAAATTTTCAAAGCCCTTATTGAGTATCCGATTGTCCTGACTTTCAACGGGGACGACTTTGACCTCCGCTACCTGTACCATCGGGCAGAGAATTTGGGCTATAAGAAAGAGGAGATCCCAATAAGCTTAGGAAACGAGTTCGCATTACTGAACTATGGAGTTCATGTAGACCTGTACAAGTTCTTCTTCAACAGGTCAATCCAAGTTTACGCCTTCAGTCAAAAGTACACAGAGTTCTCACTTAATGAAATAGCTGCTTCAATCCTAGGCGTGGGAAAAGTTACACTCGACCTCTCAGTCTCAGAGTTGACCTACACCCAGCTTGCAGAGTACTGCCATAGAGACTCCGAAATTACGCTTAAACTAACGACTTTTGGCGACGAGCTCCTGATGAAACTAATCATGGTACTAGTCAGAGTTAGCCGTATGCCAATGGAGGACTTGACTAGACAGGGCGTCTCAGGCTGGATACGGAATCTAATGTACTTCGAACATCGCCGTCTCAACTATCTCATCCCCCTTTCCGAAGATATTCTTGAGACAAAGGGACAGGTCGCTTCAACTGCAATCATAAAAGGTAAGAAGTTTAAAGGAGCAATCGTAGTTGAGCCCAAGCCCGGCTTCCACTTCAACATCGCTGTCCTAGACTTTGCATCCCTGTACCCGAGCATAATCAAGGTCTACAACCTTTCGTATGAAACTATCCTCTGCCCCCACCCCGAGTGCAGAAGCAACACCATCCCTGACCTCCCACACTGGGTTTGCCGTCGCAAGAAGGGACTCTCAAGCCTTCTAATCGGCTCCCTACGCGACATGAGGGTTAGATGGTACAAACAGAAGGCTAAGGACAAGTCTCTACCTGAGTCTCTAAGGAACCTCTATAATGTCGTCCAGCTGACACTAAAAGTTCTTCTTAACGCTTCTTACGGCGTGATGGGCGCAGAAGCCTTCGAACTCTACTGTCCACCCCTAGCAGAAGCCGTAACCGCGATAGGCAGATACTCCATAACCAAGACTATCGAAAAGGCCAACTCCCTTAACATAAACGTCGTATATGGTGACACAGACAGCATCTTCTTAGACTCCCCAACACAAAGGCAGATCGACGATTTAGTACAGTGGTCGGAGAAAGAGCTTGGAATGGAGCTTGAAATAGACAAATTCTATCGCTACGCCGTATTCTCTAAGCTTAAGAAGAATTATTTGGGCGTCTACCCTGATGGCAGCGTCGACATCAAGGGACTATCAGGCAAGAAGAGGCACATGCCTGAATTCTTAAAGTCAGCTTTCATGGAGATGGTGAAGACCCTCGGAGAAGTAAAATCTCCAAATGACTTCGACCAAGCTAAAGTCAAGATCCAAGCGATCGTCAGAACATGTTATACCAAACTTAAGAATAAAGAGTACCCACTATCTTCCTTAGCCCTAAACATGATGATCAGTAAACCCCCATCCAGATACACCAAGACTACGCCTCAACACGTTAAAGCTGCAGAACTCTTAACCAAAGCCGGACATGAGATAAAAGCAGGAGACATCATCTCCTTCGTAAAGACAACTAACGGCCAAGGAGTCAAACCACTTCAGCTAGCCTCAATAAACGAAATCGACGTAGACAAATACGTGGAGTACCTAGAATCAACCTTCGAACAAGTCCTAGACGCTGTAGGTATCAGTATGGACGAGATAATGGGCATCACCAAACTAGAATCCTTCTTCTTCCACTAAATCGCATCCGCCCAAACCTCCTTGCCTCACAAAAGTATCAGATAAAATTTTGTTAACCATAAGACAGAAAGACAGCAATACTATATATGTCCTCTTAGAAAACAATAGACTGACTATGAAAAAATTCATGATGAATAATCCCTTTCCATACTAGTTCATGATAATTGAATCGTTTTCTACACATTTTTCAAGACAAAAAACCCCAAAAAACCAGTAAACCAACCAGAAAAGCACAATCCAGCCAATTCCACCCCCTAC
>JAUPKU010000209.1 GCA_030837285.1 Thermoproteota archaeon
CTACTGACTATGACAAGATCGATAGATCTCACGTCCTTGCTTTTGCAGAAATAATTTTTATAACATCTCTTTCTTTAAGGACATAATCTTCTCCAAGTCTCTTCTTGGTTCTCGCATCCACTGCATAAATGAATGTATCACCAAGATCAGAGTGAATCAGATAGGCTAATTGTCTTGGATTGGAGCCTTGGGGTATAAGGAACACGTCTGGGAGAACCCTTCCCTTATGGTCAGCCAAGGCTTCAATATCTTCAACAGGGTACACAGGCATCATCTGGAGTAGCTTAAAGAAAGCAGTATCCATAACTTGCTGCACTCCAGTTGAACCCCATTTGAACAGAACTTTGCTTCTAATGATTTCAAGCACTCTTTTTTGCTCGTCTGTTATTGAGGTTGACTTGTATATGAAGTCTTTATCTCCGGGTGTATAGCTGATTAAACCTCGCTCAACTGCTCTTCTGAGAATCAGTTCGCCCTCGCAGCAGCATGGAACAACGGGGTAGCCGAGTTCTCTTAATCTTTTAACATTCTCTTCAGCGAATGGTAAGTCAATCTTATTCGCGGCGATTACCATAGGCTTTGCTATCTTCCTTAGGGTTGAGATTAGATTTAGCAAATCATTATCAGTCCACTTTGAAACATGCTCAACCTCTAAGCCTGTCCTTCTTAGTGCTTCGCTTACATGGGCTTTCTTTATTGAGAGACCGCTTAGTCGATCAGTCAAAGCATCTACAAAATTTCCCTTCATAACATCTACGACTTGGACTAGTTTCCGCCAATCCTTCTTGACTATTTGGACGAGCCACATAGAGATCTCATAGTCGAGGAACTCAACATCCTTCACGGGATCTCTTGTTCCAGGCTTGGATGATTGTCCTTCCTCGTCAGTAGCTCCAGCCGCATCCACAACATGAATTAGGGCATCTGCCTTTCTGATATCGTCAAGGAACATGTTCCCCAATCCTTTTCCTTGCCATGCTCCCGGCACAAGACCTGCAATGTCAAGAAGTTCAATGGGTATAAGGCGTATTCCATCGATACATATGGAATTTGATGGGGTGTCTTTCACATTGAAGTCTCCACAAACGCATGGAGATCGAAGGTATCCTATTCCTCTATTTGCCTTTATTGTTGTGAATGGTCTATTTTCAATAACGACTGGAATTAGTGTTACCGCACAAAAGAATGTGGATTTTCCTGTATTTGTCTTTCCTACTACGCCAACTAGCAAATTTGATCACATATGAAATTGTTTTCTATTTTGGAAATTGATTTACAATAGTCCTTACTTGAGTTTATCCTTTTTACTATTTATCAATCTTTATCCTAATTGAATTTGAAGTAATAGAGCTCAAGCACGTGCCCCGCATGATTAACATGTATGATTATGCTTTTCCCTCGATTTCCTGGGATAGTAATCTACAAAAATCAACAGCATTCCTCAAAATTTCTTCGCTCTTCGGACTTTGATTAAGTTTTCCATTTCTTTGGGGAATCCAGTAATTCTGAAGATAGCTTATCTCATCAAGGAGGTTCGGATTTACATTACAGTCTATAAGATACTTAATAACACCGAGCATTCCATATTCCGTACCTGCCAAATAATCATTATCTCGCTCTTCTACTATCCGCTGGCAGAATTCTTCCATTCTTTCCCGTCTTTCCTTTGCGATTTTGATTGATGTTTCTGTAGTCATCCTCTCAATGAATGGGGTCTTAGTGTTAATCCATGTCTTCATCCTATCAATATACTGTCGTAAATCAATTGAACCTTTCTCTGCGATCATGGAGTGAGTGTGAATATGTATGTTCCTATAAACCGCGATCAAACCTAGATTTGCATCAATAGTGTCAGATTCGTAGAGTATTCTCCTCTCTAAAAGATTGGGTAAACCTTCTCCACCCATGGGCTCAGGTTTCAGATGTCCCTCTATTATCGAGCCTACAGAAGCACAGAAATCCGCTGAAAAGTTTTGAGATTCTAGTATCTTTTTAGCGATTAGCGCTCCAGAGAGATTATGGAGTTCATGGAATTGGTTGTAGTCTTGGTACATTTTTGTTATTGGATTCTCTTTTTTTGGCATTAATAATTCATTTCGCCAAAAGCCATTTTGGTCTAGTAGGCGTTTTCCTTGGTTGTCTTTTAGGATGTTGCCATCATATCGTTTGGTGATATCATGTAGTAAAGCGGCATACTCAAGCTTCCTGAGATTAGCACCCTCGCGTCTTCCAATCTCCAAGCTCAAGGCTCGCACTCTTTGAGTGTGCTCAAAGAAATAGTGTCTCCAAGAAAAGCCAACCCAAACATCATCCCAGAGCAGAAACGTCTCTCTTACAAGTTTAGCTAATTCTTCTAAGACAATCCGATCGTTCAAAGGCATTCATTACACCCTACTATTCTACGTTCTATTCAATATTCCAAACTCGAATCATTAAAGTCTCATTACAGTCTAATAATCTCTTCTAACTTATCCGCCGGACGAGATACTCTCTATCAAAAAGCAACCTATATTTCCACTTTCATTCAATCAATCTTAGGATCAATGTGATTATTTTAGATTTTAGTCC
>JAUPKU010000210.1 GCA_030837285.1 Thermoproteota archaeon
AGCTCCAGTAGTAGATGACGCTACGGTTAAAGAACTTGTTAGAGACTTCCAGAGAGCTCTCCTCCAAGCAGATGTCAACGTCCAACTTGTCCTAGAGATGTCCAAGAAAATTCAGGAGAAGACGCTAGAAGAGAAACTGCCTCCTGGAATAGACAGGAGAGATCATGTCATCAAAGTCATCTATGATGAGCTTACCAAATTTCTAGGCGAGAAACCCTCGACAATTCATGTCAAAACAGACTCGCCAAACGTCTTCATGCTAGTGGGCATCCAAGGAAGCGGGAAGACTACTACCTCCGCTAAACTTGCAAGATACTTTCAGAAGAGAGGATACAAGACAGCACTAGTCTGCTCTGATACTTTCAGACTTGGAGCCTATAATCAATTGCAACAGTTGGCTGAAAGAATCAAGATTTCAATGTACGGCAACCCCAACGAGAAAGACCCTGTAAAAATCGCCAAAGAAGGAATCGAGAAATTCAAAAAGGAGAAATTTGACATTATATTACTCGACACAGCTGGGAGGCATAAAGAAGAACAAGATCTAATTAAAGAAATGAAAGAAGTGGCTGAGACAATAAATCCTGACGAGATAATTCTCGTAATAGACGCTACCATTGGGCAGCAAGCCTCAACACAAGCGAAAGCCTTCCATGAAGCCACAAAGTTAGGCTCCATCTTCCTGACCAAACTTGACGGTTCAGCAAGAGGTGGAGGAGCACTATCCGCAGTAGCTGCAATAGGCGTTCCAATACAATTTATAGGAACAGGAGAAGGAATAGAAGCTATAGACACATTCGTTCCAAGCCGCTTTGTCGGTAGACTTTTGGGAATGGGAGATATCGAAGGCTTGGTCCAGAGAGTTAGAGACGCTGAAATAGAGGTCTCTCCTGACAAAGCAAGAGCCATGCTTAAGGGAAGATTTACCCTCGTTGATATGTACGAGCAGATGGAAGCCATGAAGAAGATGGGTCCCCTAAAACACATACTCAAGATGTTTCCTGGAGTGGGGAATAGGCTTCCAGACGATGCTGCAGTCGATCAAGCTGAAGACCGATTGAAAAAGTGGCGCTACGTAATCCAATCCATGACTGAAGAAGAGAAAATAGACCCTAAAATCTTAAATGCCTCAAGGATTAGAAGAGTTGCAAAAGGATCAGGAACCAGTGAAAGAGAAGTTAAAGATCTCGTAAAGCAGTACTTCGCAACCAGAAAACTCATGAAGTCCATGAGTGGCAGAAGAATACCTCCCATGCTAAGGAAGATGATGGGCAACCAGCAGCGAAACGTGGGTTCTCCATCTATGGAGTGACTAATTTACTTAGCCAATTTCTTTCTGTGATTGCAGGTAAGGAAGCGAATGATTTTGATTGTAGATACTGCTGAAGAGCTTTTAGGAGCTTATGTCCTCTGCGACAACTGTCTAGGCAGACAATTTGCTATGCTGAGTCATGGCTTCACTAATAAAGCGAGAGGAGAAGCCATCAAGAACATCATGATTCTTGAGGGCAGCAGATTAGTCGATGAAGGAGATAGGCGTGGGCGAAAAATACTCGGGATAGTTGCAGTGAATGGTCTCTCAAATCTGGCTAGGGAAACTCTGAAGACTCATGGAATTAAAAGCGATAAGAAGAGTGGAATATGCTACGTCTGCAGCGGAACCTTTGAATTCATTGATGAATTTGCAAAGAATATCAGCGAGATACTCTCTGAATATGAGTACCAGACTTTCCTCATAGGAATAAAGATTCCAAACGAAGTAGAAGAGAGAGAAGATGAGTTACGGGCTAGATTCAACATAAGATGGGGTGAAAGCATAAGAAACGAGTTCAGCCGAGAAGTAGGAAAGAAGGTAGCAGAGATAACGGGAAGAACTCCAGACCATGAGAAGCCAGAGACAACAGTAATCCTTAACCCATTCACTAAAAAAGCTTCCGTGGAATCTAATCCGTTATACGTTGAAGGTCGCTACAAGAAACTAGTTAGAGGGTTATCACAGATCCGAAGGATTTGCAGTGAATGTAGTGGAAAAGGATGTCAAGTTTGTGGTTGGACTGGGAAGCAATCTTCAGAGTCTATAGAAGAATTGATAACGCTACCAATCATGAAAAAGACTAAGGGACTAGGAGGAGTTCTCCATGCCGCTGGAAGGGAAGGACTGGACGTGAGGGTCCTTGGCAAAGGAAGACGATTCATCGTCGAGATTAAAAATCCGAGAGTACGCAATATCGACATGCAACCCGTTCAGAATGAAATAAATAAAGAAGCCAATGGGAGAATAGAGGTTTCGGACTTGAAACTTTCTTCGAGAGAAGGAGTGAAGAGACTAAAGGAGGAAGAAGGGGTTGCCAGAATTTATAGTGCAACAGTCGAGTTTGCGAGGGATGTTACGGATGAGGAACTGAAGCGGTTGAAAGAGTGTTTGGACAATAAGTTCATTAGTCAGACAGCATGCTACCAAACAATGCGAACTCGGAAAAAGTACTTATATGAGGTTAAAATTAAGAGATTAAAATTTAACGTCATAGAAATGCTGGTTCAGTGTCAAGGAGGGTTATCCATCAGAGAACTGATAAGCGGGGATGATGGAAGGACTTCTCCGAGTGTCGCTGACATCATCGATGCATCAGCAAAGTGTATCCAGCTTGATGTGATGGATGTTCATGTGGAGGTTGATTAGTAGGAATGGGCAGATCACAGGGAATTCATAAGAAATATAGGGCAGTATTAAGGAAGAATGTTCGAGATAGAGGGATGACTCCGTTAGGTAGATTGCTCCGTGAGTATAAGAATGGAGAAAGAGTAGTTATAACACTTAATTCAAGTGTTCACAAGGGAATGCCCCACCCAAGATATCAAGGAAAAGTCGGGATAGTCGATGAAAAGAGAGGACATGCATACGTAGTAAAGATAAAAGAAGGCGAAAAAAATCGTAGTATAATAGCACGTCCTGAACACATTACTCCTTATACTGGATAAATTTACTTGGGGAACAATTATGCCGATAAGAGTTGTGGATAAAAAAGAGATCACAATAGCAGAAACGAAGAAGATGCTAGAGGGAATTGGTGAGCTAAGCCAATTCCAAACAAGGACGTTAGACTATGCCAACAAATTCTCCAAAATCGATCCTCAAAAAGCCGAGGAACTAGTGAACAAATTAACTGTGAAATTTGAAATATCAAGGAAAGAGGCTGTCCAAGTAGTCAATTGTATGCCCCAGAGTATTGAAGAATTGAGGGTATTCTTCTCCACAAGCAGAGGAAAGATTATGGTGACTTCTCAACTAGAGGAAATGTTGAAATTACTGGACGAATATAGATAGAAGCTAAATTCTGTTGAACGTCAACTGCACGACGCATAAGTGATATTAAAGTAGTCCAGAATAATTTGTAAGAGAAGACTATTTGAATAAAAATTCAAAGGCGATGTAATCCTATGAGTAGTGAGCAAAGGATAATGAAGAAGTTTGAGGATTACGCCTATGTCTTGGACTTTCTACCTCAGGGTAAGTTGGGAACAAGCAGAACAGCCTACAGGGCTGAGCCACTTGTTCAAATAGTTGGAGAAGACTTTTTCACACTTTTAGAAGCAACACCACTCATTAATGTTTCTTTTTCTCCAGGAGAAAGAGTCTACATTGGCAAGGATATGCTCCGCAACAAGATTAGCCACATAATTGGTAGAATCGAATACAGAGATTTAACCACTGATGCAAAGGGAGAGCTCCCTATAATCCTCGAGGGAATTGTAAGAAATAATGAGATGAGATTTGTTGAATTCTTCAACAACGCGCAGCCGATAACACCAAGAATGCATTCGCTCGAACTCATACCAGGGATAGGTAAAAAGTATACATGGACAATCTTAAGATCAGCGGAAAAGAAATCCTTCATAAGTTTTCAAGATATTAAAGAGCGGACAGAACTACCCGATCCCGCTAAGCTAGTGGCAAAGAGAATCATT
>JAUPKU010000211.1 GCA_030837285.1 Thermoproteota archaeon
GGGGACTGGGCTTTTTGCAAGTCTTTCACTCTGAGAAAAAGTGTTAAATTCGATTTTGAATTTAAATGAATTGGTATGGAAAGGGACTGTTATTCATTATGAATTTTTGCACAGTTCTTCTGACGGATAATTTCTTAGTCAATAGTGTAAAAGCAAACGTAGATTAGCATGCGCTCTGCCAAATTGTAGATTGAATATGTATTGTAGTTACCGTGTTTAATCAGTCTCTTAATTCTGCTATGGATTCTAACCTAACCTAGGGATATCTCTATCTCGAAAAGAAGCTTTAAAAATTCCTGTGTACCAAGAATGAAGGATTAATTATCCAACAAGATAAATAGTAATTTTAGGGACGGTTTTTTGTTGAGAATAAAAATTCCCTATGGTAGAAGTTCTATTGCCCTTGACATTGATGAGAAGCAACTAATAGGACTATTTAGGCCAGTTGACGTCAAGGACGTTAAGGAAACAGAAAAGATGCTATCTAACTCCATAGAGAATCCAATAGAAGGAAGAAGCCTCTCCAACTTTGTCTTTCAAGGGAAGAAAGTAGCAGTGGCAGTAGATGACATAACCAGAGTTACCCCCCTCCGAATGATCCTTCCTATTCTCCTTGAGAAGATTGAGGCGGCAGGAGTGAGAAAGAGCAGCATTAAGATAGTCATAGCTCTTGGAACCCATCGGTCTATGACAGATAGGGAGATTAGAGATCGATATGGTGCTGAGATTGTCGAGGAGTACTCCATAATCAACCATGAATGCCATGATTCCAAGGAATTATTGTCTATGGGGAAGCTCCCCGGAGACGTCCCCATCTTGATTAACAAGCACTTCATGAAGGCGGATGTAAGGATTGGCGTTGGGAATATCATTCCTCATTTCACTGCAGGATGGTCAGGCGGGTCTAAGATACTTTTGCCCGGCCTTGCTGGAGAAGAGACCGTGGCTGGGATGCACTACTACGGTGCCAAGACCATTCCAAACGCCCTAGGAGAATATGAGAACAAGCCTCGAGCTGTTATGGACACCTTTGCTGAGACAGTTGGTCTTCACATGATAGTGAACACGGTTCTCACGCGAGGCGGAAAGATTGCTGGCGTATACTCAGGCGATTTCGTGAAAGCGCATAGGAGAGGTGTACAGCACTCCAGAAGACTGTATGGAATTGCCATCCCGAGTTTAGCAGACATCACCGTTTCAGGAAGCTATCCAGCTGATATCGATTTCTGGCAGGCTGAGAAGGCTCTTTATTCTGCGAGTTTATCGACGCGAAGAGGCGGAGGAATCTTGTTAATTACTCCTTGCCCTGAGGGAATATCTTCAACTCACAAGGAGTGGGCTGACCTGCTTGCCTACAACTCAGAGGAACTTGAAGAGACTATTGAGAGTAAGAAGGTGGATGATTTAACCGCGGCGTCCCTAGCCCTCTGCGTGGCTAAGACGAGAGAACCATTCACAGTCTGTATCTGTTCAGACGGTATCTCAGACAAAGAAGCGGACAAACTTCACTTCAAGAAATTCGATAACCCGAAGGAAGCTCTCAAATTCCTCGATGGGAAACTGGATAAAAGTACGAAGAAACTCGTTTTAACCCATGGCGGAGACACCTATCCAATTCTCAGGGAGAACTGACTGGACGTCATACAGACTAGTCAAGGCTTATATGCTTTAACAAGTTTCAGGTTGCCCGTGAATGCCGCTTCGAGAAGAGGCTTCATATACATTTCCAAGTCTCCTTTGTCCGGATCCATCGGAACAGGCATATTCATCAGTTTCATCTTGAGCTGCGGGTCTCTGGCTGCACTGAGCATTCTTATGAGGTGCTCATCAGTCGCACCAGCTTCCCTTAGAGTTGTTGGTGCACCTAGAGATTTAGTGAAGCCTATCATTCCTTCAGCAACCGTTTCTCCTAATATTCTTCCCTCAAGACCTTCTAGGTCTCCTTCTTTTATGAAGCCTGCTTCCTTGAAGATTGGAGCCATAGTTCTCAGTTGGTCTTGAATGCTTGTTGAAAAGAAGACCGTGTAATAGGGATTAAGTATCCAGCATGCTCTTCCATGAGTGAGAACGTCCACTAGGGAGAAGCTGCCAAGATGGGGTCCACTGGTCCCTCCGATCATAATGGCGTATCCGCCTAAATCAGTCCCCAACCCTAAGGCAGTTCTGGCTTTAATGTCACCTGGATTCTCCACAGCGAACTTTAGATTCTTGACAATTAGGCTGATTCCAAGCTTGGCTATGCGCTTGACTTCTTCGTAATAGGATTTTCCCACCGCACCAGCGAAGACCTCCCAAACATGAGCCACTCCATCAAATCCACCGTCAATCGTAAGATTTTTAGGCGTGCCGATTGTAAGACTGTAATCGAAGATGGCTGCTTTAGGCACTAATGCATCATCAACAATTAGCTTCTTCTGCTTAGTAACTAAATCAGTAATGTTGGAATATTTTGTTAGATGAGCTCCAGAGCTTGCTCCAGTCTGAACAGCTATTATTGTAATAAGATCTTTCTTGGTGGCATCTCTAACTTTAGTTACTAAACCTGTTCCGAAGTAGGGATCAATAGTTCCAGCTACATCCCATTTCACATTCAGCACACGGCTAACATCGCTGGAAGAGTAAGTTGCCAACACGCTGGCGGCTTTGCACGCGTCAATGGTACTTCCACCACCTACCGCTATTATACTGTCTGGTCTGTACATGGTCACCTGAAATGTTATTCTATAGACATCTTCACGAGGAGCATTCGCCCTTGCACCGTTAACTATAGTATATGAAATTCCACTCTTCTCGAGAGATCTTTCAATTATCTTTCGTGGTTCTTCAACCCAAGGAGATGCTGATATTACTAGAAGTGTACGCTTTCCAAAGAGCTTAGTAAGCTCACCGACTTTATTTAGTACTCTTTCACCGAAGACATAGGAACTGCCTTTCCATTTTCTCAGAATTTTCTGAGCTTCTAAAGACTCACTCATCACCATCAAGACCATTCCTATTGTTGAGTGTACAAAAGATCACTTTTATTATTTATCATACAAACTAGTGCGCACTCTTATTGATTCATCAATCTTCTTCAGATACGCCTTATCTCTCATACAGATTCACTACCAAGAGTGTTTATTCTCTTCGGAAGATTATTGTTCCTCAAATCTTATTTTTCGAAACTGGATCTTATCGATCTTCGCTGCTACTTCAAAATCTTTTTCCGATAAACCATTGAGCGTATGTGTAGTTAATGTAAGCTTTACGTTATTCCAATTCCACAATAGAATATCTGGATGATGATCCTCCGCATCCGCAACATCAGCAATCCTGTTGACAAACTCTATCGCCTGTCTGAAGTTTCTAAACTTGTAGTTCTTCTCTATAGTGTCGGCTACCTGTTTCCAACCACTTATACTTTCGAGGTGCTTTTTTACATCTTCTCTTCTCATTAAGTACATCTTCACGCGTAAATTGGTTTCAATCATCTTTCCTAAGTTGAATCTGTATTGAGAAGAGTTATCTTATCGCTACATCATGTGAAAACTCTTTAGGCACGATCCTTTTTCTTGGATATGTCAAGCGTCTAATTGGGGTTTAGGCAATAGACTAATCAAATCATTGGGTTTGTAAACTTTCTTCTTAGCGATTAGTTCGCGTGCAGAGTCAACTTGATCCCAAACATTCCACAGAAGGACCCCACGAATCCTACCTTGATCCATGTAGTATAATACGCCTTCTCGAAACTCTTCTTTCCAATCAACTACGGTCTGAAGTCTTGAATCCAGTTCTCCCACGGCCTCATATCCTAGCTCAAATAGGTCTGAGTAGAAGAATGGAAGATGGTCATACATCATTAAATCTCCGGCCATGTTCCTTCCAGCTCGTTCGCCCATAACATTAGCATTATCTTCATGTTCTACACGTAGCCGCTTGTTCAAGTGTGGATTCTCGAAGTTTGCGACGTCACCGGCAGCGAAGATGTCAGGATCAGAGGTTCGAAGGAATCTGTCGACGACAATTCCGTTCTCAACCTTCAAACCAGCATTCTGAGCCAATTCAGTGTTAGGAGTTATCCCTAGGCCTGCTATAACTGCGCCGAACCTAAGATCCTGGCCTACTCCAATGTGAACGTGAATGCCATCATTTCTTTTCTCCATGGAGGAGACACTCGTGTTAGGTAGGATCTTAACTCCCTTCTTGCTGTAGAAGGAGCTCAAAAAGTGTGAAAGTTTCTCAGGGAACACTCGACCGCATATGCCGCTCTCAGGAAAAATCATAGTGACACTCTTATGCTCCATAGTTAATGCTGCGGCGATCTCGCTGCCTATGAATCCTCCACCAATCACACAAAACTCTATGCTTTCCTCGGCTAACTTTCTCAGTTTTCTGTAATCTTCGACAGTGCGATAGTACATTATCTCAGGCAGATCATTTGGTAAATGACGTGGCGTACCTCCAGTGGTCAGCAGCAGCTTTTCATATTGGTAGACATCGCCTTTGTCATCATAAACGAGCTTCTTAGAAGGATCTATCTTTTGTGCTACGCATGAAAGGTGTAGATCGACTCTTCTTTTAGGGGTTTTCCTCCAAATAGCCTTCAAGCTCTTCTTGCCTGTCCAAAGGGCTTTGGTAAGCGGAGGTCGATCGTAGGGTGGGTCAGCTTCGGCACATATAATACAGATTCTACCTTTGCTGTCAACCTTTCGAATTCCCTTAATGGCTGAATCACCAGCCATCCCGCCGCCAACAATAAGATATTTGTATTGTTCCACATCTGAAATAAGAATTCTGTAGATTTAAACCATTCTGCATATAAGTCTAAAGGAATCCTAAACCCAAATGCTTCTTCATCTTAAGTTCTTTTTATTAAACACAATTCTTTAGCGGTTTCTCATGCGACATCCAGAGATTCTTGAGACAAATTAAAGATTGGAAAACATGTAAGGAGTCTTCTTACAGGAAGAATAGAGCTTGTCAGCTGTTCTACCAGATTTTCTGAATTCTCTGATTCACTTCATCAATGTCTAATGGGAAATCTGGGCCAGTGTGCTCTACTTTTATTGACGCGGCAGCTGATGCGAAGAGGGCTATTTGTAGTAGGTTTCCTCCATCTAAGTATCTTTTGATGAAGGCCCCAGCGTAAGTGTCACCAGCTCCTGTAGGATCTTTCGCCGTAGTCTTATACGCGGGAATTTTTAGGAAATTTCTTCCTTTATAGACGATTGACCCTCTTTCGGCAAGAGTAACTATACTTATCTTCGCTCCCCACTCAGTTAGAAGCCTTGCAGAAACAAAAGGAGCCTCAACGCCAGTTAATGTTTCTGCTTCATGCTCATTGGGCTTTATGATATCCACCAACTTGGAGAAGGCCTCAGCCTTCTGCCGTTCGCAGATTTCCCTGATTCGCTTGTCATCTCCAATTTCTCTCACAATGCCTTGGGGATCTAGGAAGAGCTCTGCCTTACTCTTTCTCCTTAAAAATTCAGTAAGTCTAAGATCTATCTCCTGTAAAATCGGACCGAGGAGGATGATTTTCGCGTCAAGGCATTCTTCAGGTATGTCCTCTGGAAAGATTTTGCCTGAAACACCAAGGACATCCAGAGTTCTGTTGCCACTATCATCGTAGATCAGTTTGAAGCCACCCGTCTCCTCGGAAATCTTGATGCGGGGTAGTTCAACATCATACTTAGTCATGTCTTCTCTGAATCGCCCCTCGTAGTCTTGTCCTAAGCACCCGATCATAGCTACCTTTCCAAGACCAAGTCTCTTCGCTGCGAGGCAAGCGTTTGTACTGCATCCTGAGAGGACCCTACCATTCGTCCGTCCGTATGGTGTTACTATTTCATCGTAAACTGGGTTTCCTATAGCAACCAAATCATAAGTCAATTATTTTCCTCCAGTCTCTTTCCATGTGTAATTAAGTCGTTGTATGACCGTGATGCTTGAGAGGACGCCAACTAGGATTACCGCATAATTTAGAATCTGTGAATAGAGTGGGATTAGGAATGAAGCTCCTATTATGATTAATAATTTCTCTTGTCTCTCTGCGATTCCTACGGTGCAACTCTTCAGTCCTCCTACCGATTCGGCTTTGGCTCTGGTGAAGCTCGCCATCAACATGCTAAAGAGTGTGAAAAAACCCCATAGCCACTCCACATATCCTCCAATTATCATTCCCAAGACAATGAGAAACTCAGCGTATCTGTCCATTACATGGTCGAAGGTTGCTCCGAAACGGGTGACCCTGTTTGCAGCACGGGCTATAGCTCCGTCGAACATGTCTAGGACACCCATGAAAATGATTAGGAGAGCGCCTTCAAAGGATCTCATAAATATATAAGCATAACATGCTAGGGCGCCGACAAGTAGACTGAAAATTGTCATCATGTTTGGAGAGATTCCACTCTTGGATAGAATTATCCCTGCAGGAGTAATCATCTGCTGATATTTCTCTCGGAGTCTCCCAAACATTTCGTTGGCTTCACCAAACTATAAATGTCTTATTCAGCATCAAGTTATTCCGATTAGTATGAAAGATAGATTCAAAGGAGATAAGCGTCTTCATCTATAAGTATTATTATGCTAGATCAAATTCGAGATTCTTCATCGTGTGCTAATTTCTTTATTTTTTTCCTCCGATTCTCTTCCTGAAGTACTTCAGGAAGATTTTCTCCCAATCGACCTTTAGAGTGAAGTATATGCTTGCGATTATGAAGAGGATTGTTACAGTTACTCCTAGGAGACTCCCGGGGTTTATCAGACTTTGAATCCAATGGATTGAGTATCTGCCGCATATGGCTACAACGAGAGTGAGAAAGAACTTCCCTGCGAGGCAGGCTAAAAAAAATTTTATGACCGTGAATTGGGCCATTCCCATAGGAATGTAGAAAATATCATCCGGGAGAGGTGTAGCAGCTACAATAAAGATTGCTATGAAGCCGTAATGTTCCATAATCATCTTTGCGAACTCAAGATTGCGGAGAGATTCCTTGTTCACGAATCTTCTCCCGCTTCTACTTAGCAGGAAGATAATAGTCTTCCCAAGAGCGGCTCCCAACCCACCAACGAGAGAAAGGAGTACTAAGTTTGTTCCTAAGGACGCGCTTAGAATGAAGACCAAAATTAGATAGGGAACGGGAATAAAAATTATGAGATTGCTAACAAGACTCAAAAGGAAGATTCCTATATAACCGAGGCTTAAGGCTGACTCGAACAGTATGCGAATTACATCTTCGAGTGCTGACATGGAAATCTCCAGCCGATTAAGGCTAATCTTTTTGACTATACTGCAAGGATTAGTATGATGAGTACTATAGTTACAAGTATGCCAAGTAGGAAATATCCGATTCTATATAAGGCTGTTATCGGATTTGCAGAAGCTAGATGCTTTATATCATCAAGTCTTATTGCGCCGATCATCGCCCCCTTTTCGATGACTATTAGTCTTCTGATGTTCTTTTGCATCATTAATTCATATGCTTTAAGGACATTTTCATTTGAGTCAATCGTTATTAGTGGCTTAGACATTAATTCGGCTATGTTTGTATTCTCAGAGTCGAAGCCATCGTAGAAGCATTTAC
>JAUPKU010000212.1 GCA_030837285.1 Thermoproteota archaeon
ACAGCCATACCAGCGTTCCCAACCACTATAGGAGTCACGCTCCTAATCATTAGTCTAACATTAGCAGTAGTACTGTTAAAGAAAAAATCCTTTACTAAACGTACTGGATCGTCATTTAAACGAAAAAAGGATACACGCAGTCTAAAGGGAGCGTACAAGGCAATAGCGCGGAATCCCGCAATCTCTAGAGCAGAAAAGTTGTATTCAGAACTGAAATCGAAAGAAGACTTAAGTATCATTGATCTCCCAACTCTACCAAACCCAACATAATACCAAAACCACAATTCTCACGCAGAACAAACTAGAAATATGCAACCTCCACTCCTTGCACCAAGACGGATATCTCAAGATAATGTTTTTTCCAGAGCACTACAATGTTTTGTTAAAGCTTTTAAGAGTCAGAAGAGAGTCTTCGCGCACCAGATAACTTGTATTCGGCGGAATTGCCAAAGCATTGGCTTGAATTGCCTTCTCTTTGCCATAGTTCAGTGCTTGATTTCAGTAAAATCGGTCGTTGTTTTTTTGTTGGCCAAACTCTTTCAAGAAATCTTTTCCGTTCTCAGTGATTTCGTGGCCTATTATTTCATCCCTATATCTTAGTTTTCTAACGAGTCCCAATTCGAGTAGAAGATTGAAATGTAGATTTAATGTTAACGAGCTTAGGTTAAGTATCTGCTCTGAATCTTCCTTTGCTTTTTCATCAAAATTCTCGAGCAGGGTTACTAGTAGTTCCATTTTTACTGGATAGTGTTGCGCATTTTCAAGTTTTCCATTTATTGGCAAGAGCATTTTTCTCCTAGAGATTCTTTAGATAGTTTTTAGTTATCTGAGGTTTCTCTCTTTTTGAGAGGTTCGTTCCTCTGATAACTCATAAAATGTTCAATTGTTTAACAATTGTGAAATGTTAACTCAAAACAAAAGTTCGAAATCATGATACGAAGAGCCAATCCATCTCCTGAACAAGAAAATACCTTAAGACCACACACCAGAGGCAAACCTTTAATATAATTTTTCATCCCTGGAATAGCAGCTATTAATCATGCAGCTTCAACTAAAAAACCCGATATTAAAGAATCGAGAAAAACAAGTAAAAGAAGCAGCTGACGGACGATGATTATTATATTCAACGAGGATTGAGGCGCTCTATCCATCCTACAAAAACTATTACAAAGATGGATTCACTCTTCATAAAACTAATACAAGTGATAACATAGAAAAAAGATGTAACTTTTACACATAAAAACAATAAAAATTGATAGTTGATTAATAATGACAGAAGGAATAGATGACATACTTGAATTTCTCGCTTCAACTGAAAGAAACTACTCTATAGTAGATTTATCAGTGACACTAAACATACCTTGCGACAAGTGCAGGTCAATTATGAATTTCCTAGTAAAATATGGTTTCGTCAATTCAATTGAAGAAGAATTTCAGATAAACCCAAAGATCAAAGACATACTTGTAGACTCTTCCGAAGAACATCCTAGCGAAATTAGACCCAACCTAACCATCTGATCCTATATTTCGTTTAGGTAAAAGTATCCACCAGTCTATTAGTAAAAAGGTTAGAACTTGCATTTACTAGATTACATACTCTTCACTTTTTAAAATGAATAAAAAATGATTCGGAAGAACCCGTGTAGAGCGCATTAATCTAGCCTATTCCTTAAGACAATATTCAGCATTTTCACTTTCATGTTATCCATACTCAATATATCTCTAGAAAATTCAGACTACGTAACATAAGTTATTGATTGCTAGTACATACATTGTTAATGCTACAAGATAACTTCCCAAGTATGCTCCACGTCTGTTAGAAGACCATTTCAATAAAACCATCTGTGGTAATAAGCACCCAAAAAACCAATAACTATGTTTACTATCCAATTGATGTAAAGCGGATTTGCCTCAAAGTTATTTGGATTGGATAGGGCAAGCGTGGTTGTTAATAGATCTAAAAGACGTCCAAATAGACCAGCAAAAACTGGCATGTAATTTACTAAGCCTATAGCTGTAAATCAATCAATTCTTATCATGTCCAAATCCACTAAAGCACGCATATTTTTACAATTAATATTGAGATATAATCTTTATTTTAAATCTATTTTCTCACTTCATAAGTTCCTTATTACGCAATTAATGATACGTTACTCAAAGTCAAAGCTGGTTTCTTTTACTAGCTTTTATATCATCAATCTATAGGTTGAGGGTAATAATGGCAGCTGAGCTCGAAAATATTCTAAAAACATTTGAATTATGCAAATCCCAGGCTGATTCACTTTTAACTAAAAACTACAAAGAAGGAAAACAGCAAAAGGAAGAACTGCATGCCAAAGTAGAGATCTTAATCAGTAAATCTTTCCCAGATGGTCAAGAAAGAGTTGCTAAATTTAGAAGATCGCTTCCTATCTCAGGCAGGAGGTTTGGCTTCAAAGAATCAGAAAAAAGCGAAGAAATGAATTATATTTCCTATTTGAAAATTATACGACAAACTTTAGTTACTAATGAAGAAGAATTGAAGCCAAAAATACTAGAAGTAAAGGTTGTAGACGAATCAGTAGTGCCTGCACCAGTTGAGGCTAAAAGAGATGAGAAACAAGAGGAGAAAACTGAAACACAGACTCTTGAAAGAGAAGATTTAGTTTCTCTTGAAAAAGAATTAGCAAAGATATCAATGGAGAATCCGACAGATAAATCAAAAGATATGGACTCGATGCCTGAAGAGAGGATAAACATAGAGGAAAGAGTGAAAATACCCTCTGAAAATATAGTAAACGAACAAATTCAGATTGGAAATGCCGGGAAACAATTTGAAACTGCTGTGGTACAAGCCACAGTTAAAGAAAATTTAGTTTCTAACATAGATTCGCAGCCAAATATCTCCGAAAAGAATGTCTCAGAAGAGCCTTTTGGAGTAATAGTTAGTAAGCTAGAATCGTGGTCAGAGTCTACGCAGAACAAGTTGAAGGATATGGAGAGGATAAATCTCGAAGTTCTTGAAATGAAGAAGGA
>JAUPKU010000213.1 GCA_030837285.1 Thermoproteota archaeon
TAAACATTAGCATCAAAGGCTCTCATTCAAACCCCAAAAGAATTGTCGAATTGTCTTTGGAAAGCTTCTCTTAAGGCATATAATATCTTCTTGAAAGACTCGTTCAGAGAGAATCTTGAGTCCTCCTTAAAACACCGTCCAAAAACAGCTTTCTATCAGATTAATGTGCTGTTGGTGTTAATTAAATTTAGGAATCGTTGTAGTGTGTGCTAATTTTGCAGCAGAAAGGGGGCGTTATGCTTATTATTCACTATTAATATTGAAGAGTTGAATAAATGATTCTTTAGAGGCAATTAATTTAATGACTAATTGTTAAAATGTGGAAGTGCAATTCCAGAGGGAGCTCAGTTTTGCCCAGCATGTGGTGCTCCGGTTAAGATAGATGTAGTGCCGACTATTTCCCCCACACCTATCCAACCTAAGACTGTTTCAAACAATTTAATCAACCGAATGATACGTGCAGCAAGATTGGATACTTCGCTCTATGAGGAAGTCGAAGTAGACAATACTGCTACGACGCAAGCACTCATCGTGGTCGTACTATCTAGTATCTGCTCGGGTGTTGGAACAGCTTTAGGCAGAGTTTTAATTGGACATGGCCCTTTAGGTGTAGGTATTGGTCTATTCGGAGGCTTGATTTCAGCTCTCCTTGTCTGGTTTGCTTGGTCATTTATAACCTACTTTGTAGGCACGAAGGTCTTTAGCGGCACCGCATCCTATGGCGAACTTCTAAGAACTATAGGTTTCGCTAATTCTCCTGGAGTTCTACTAATCTTCAGTTTTATTCCAATCTTGGGCGGGTTGATATCTTTCGCGGTTTGGATATGGAATTTGGTTACTATGATTATCGCGGTGAGACAGGCCTTAGACTTCTCCACTGGAAAAGCTGTTCTAACCTGCATTGTTGGCTGGATTGTGGCTCTGGTGCTTCTAATAATAATAGGGATAATTATTTCCGTACCCTTCATCATGATAGGATCATAAGAACCATTGATGTTAACATTAGGCGTTCATCACCATCTCTCTTTTTTCTAGCTAACCAAGATAATTTCTTCAATCTGTTCTTTGTGGACTTATCCACGAGGTTTCTAATTTTTTAAATTTATCAAGAGAAGAAAAATAGAGTTTATAACACATTTTAGCGCGAGCTTTAAAGGAGTGAACTTCGGAAGCTAGGACTGAAAGTCTTAAGAACATAGAGCACGCTCTACTGAATTATGAGTGAGGTAATAACCGGCGTTCTACCGCATGTGCTCCAATCAACCGGCGGGTTAGGGTCTCGACACTTCACGATTATCCTGACAAACAAGTATCTTATCATAGCAGAGTTAACCAGCCAAATGATGAGTGAGGCGCTGGCTAAGTCCAAGGCGAATAAGCAGGGAAAGGGATTCTTAGGCGAGCTGCTTACAGGCAGAGTCTTAACCGCCAAAGACCTCGTTGACTATACGAATAAGTACTGGTTAATGACCCCTGAAAAGATAATTTCGGAGAGTCCCGGCAACTTTTCACTTGAAATATCTAGCATATCGGCGGTGAAGGTTGAATATACGCGGAAAAAATCGTTGAGTGATGACTCAACCATAAGCTTTTACACTTTCATTATCGAGTCGGATTATGGAATGTACTCCTACATCTTTGATGCTGATCCTCAGGACATGGACGCGTTAGCCAGAGTGCTGGGGAATAAGCTGACAGGTTCAGGCCGATCCAGCCCAGTCAGACCTTTAAGCACGAGAAGAGAGGCAAAGCCTTACCAGAGCGGGAACCGATTCTGCATCCATTGCGGGCAGCAACTGCCTGTCGATTCAAGGTTTTGTCCTGCATGTGGCAAAGAAGTAAAGTAACACTGGAGCTTAACCGGTATGGTAAGAATTCTTCTCAGCCAATATGTTGGGAAGGCATTTTATTCCGTATAGATAGTAGAAGATGGCGCGTGCTGCCTTGCTAGCTCAGGTAATTGAGTCTTCCTTCAATTGATCGGCATATGTTTTGGTGGCTGTGGAGATATTCTTCCAACACGTTGTATGCTGGCGTGGAGACTATGGATTTTTCGTTCTCTAGTAATTCATTGTTTGATACGCACAGATTAGCCTCTGAATTCTTGAAGTAGTAGCCTTGAATACAGATTCTGTATAGTGCAGTATTTGGTACTTCTTGACTGCCGATTTTGAGTTACGAGTTGTTTTCTTGTATCGTTGTAGGTTGCTCGAATTTTGCCATTCACTTGGTAGCATTCGCCCTCTCCTTTTCGATTATCAGGATGCATTATGTGAGCGAAGATTCTTTTCAGTTTCTCGCCTTCTACAGTATACCTTGTGAGTGTATCATCATATGGGAAGCAGGCTGATAAGTCTTTGAGAGTTACTAGGGGGCCTATTTCATTTATGCGTATGGAGCCACTTCCAATTAGCATAACGGCGCATTCAGCGGTCTCGCCAAATGAATCTGCAATGAGGTTTCCGAGAGAATTTTCGATTTCCCGCTTCGGATGAGTGTATTTCTGGGAAAGTTTACATATGATTGAATTGTATTTGCGATCAATAGCTTCCTGGAACGAAGAAATGTATCGCCCAAGCTTGAGGTTTGGCGGAACTAATTTCTCGTCTATAGGGATGAGTTGCCAATTACAGTCTACAATGCTGTTGGTGTCATCATCAACTACAACGTCGAATCGGCCAATCTGGTCAGTACCAACACCTGTTTGGGTGATTAGAACGTTGTTTTCAAGTGCCGGTTTATCGAGGACTGTGTGAGAATGTCCTCTGATAATCATGTCAACTCCCCATTCGGGCTTTAAGAGTCTCGCTAGTTGTACATCTAAGTCAAAGCCGATGTGGGTTAAAAGAATCGTCAAATCGATGTCATCGTTCTTGGAAGCATTACAGATCGTCCCCACTTCATTGCTTGCTTCTTCAAGAGTCAAAGCTGCTTATGAGTTTGTCCCGTTTCTCTGCTATTATGCCCATGAACAAAATACTAAAGCCTGCTTTGTTCAATATGATATAAGGTTGCATCAAGCGCTTATTGTATTTCTTGACGTATAGGTTGGCATTGATTATTGAAAAGTTCGCCATCTTTTCAAGGAAGAGAAGGTGAGGCAGGCTATAGTCGAATTCATGGTTGCCTAAGGACACAACATCGGGAGATAGATAGTTCATTATCTCCATAGTTGAGATACATTTGTACTCAGAGTCAATTAATGAGTTTTGCACCATATCACCAGCGATAAGGTACAATACATTTTCTTCCTTCTGTCGAACCTTGTTATGTAGCCTGACAGGAGCAATAGCCCACTTATCGTTTTTCCACCTCCATTTTGGACTTCAGCTAAGAAATCACCATGCATATCGTGGAGTGGAGAATTGTGAACTTCTTTGTCTTCATGGCATTTTCCTCTGTATTATCATGCGTGTACATTTTCAAAAAATGAACATATGATAGAACGTGTTCCTGCGTATCATACACTTTTCGAAGAGAATATTGACTTTACTTGTTGAATCAGAAGATCCAGTCGAGGCTACCCTCTAGTGTGTAAACCGGTGAAGCCAGTCTAGTTTATCGACTTTTAATTGGAGTGAAATCATGGAGAAGATTAGAAATTAATAGATTGTTAAGCTATGTCAGCTTCACTGCCGGGACTATCAGGACTTCTATTTCGTGACTGTTTACGTCTGGTCTTCCCGAGACACCGATAACCCCTTTGATGGACCACTTGTTAATCGTGTTTCTGCCAGAGTAGGTTGTTGAAGCATTTGCTGGAATCGGAATTCTGAAGGTGTATTCTCCTGTGAAGCCTTTTGTAAGATGAAGTGGGCCAGAGACAGTTACTTTTCCGGTATAAAGTTTGTTTCCCTCTTCAGCAGTTCCAGTGATGTCAGGCTGGTTTGGTCTGGAAATTCTATAATATGCTTTTGATTGCTCATAGTCTTCCAGTTCAACCCTCAATTCAGTCGCGTCAAAATCTTCACTTGCCGCCACTTTCATAGATCCCGTGATCTCTTGACCTAGCATAAAAGCCATCTGACTGATGTTCACAGAGATGTTCGCTTCAGGAGCATGAAGTGAACCCGTAATTTTCTTGAAAAAACCCATGGAGATTCAGCCTTGTTATTTTTGATTGCTTTTTGATTATTTAAGTCTAATGCTGTAAAGCTGTTGAAATTGTGTAGTGTCGTTTCATTAATTTCCTAGATAAACAAGAAAAAAATTTCGATTGATCGGGACCGTGTTCAAATGCTGGATTGGGTAGCGCGCGCACCAAAGATTGTTGAGCCTGGTCCGCTTGAAATATCTCTCAATCCTAAAGTAAGTTCTCACAACGCAAATAGCGCAACAGGTGGTTTCTGCTCTGAGATTCAAGTGGAAACTAACAACGAATTAGTATTTCCATTTAGTTGAAAACATCGTCAGGCTCGATAGGCGATGTTATTCTGGGAACAGAAATTAACAGCTCAATTTGTGCAGAAGATGAGATAAAGGCCACTTATCGCCTCTTTTTTTCTTAACAGTAGAGAATGTAGGAGTAATAGTTAGACTTCTAATCCTCATCGGTTAGGAGTATAGGTTATAAATCCATAAAAGCCGAAATTACAGTATTTTTAAAAGTCTCTAAGGAGTTGTTGTACTCCTTAAGAAAATATTTCATACATTCAAGTGTTTCCTGTATGTGCAGGTCAACATTTTCGACTTGTTTTTTACAGAAAGGACATTGTTCCATTTCACTTTTTCTTCTTAACCACATTTATGAAAAATATACAATGCAAGCTTCTTTCAGCATTTTTTTCTTCTGATGATAAAATTATTCCCGTATCTTCAAAAAGAGCCATCTTGATTCTCAAACCAAATCAAAAACTATTGTTAATAGAATATTTCAAATTCATAAAAATACCATCTAAAGATTAGAGATAACGTTTATGAATTCTAAATTCATTAACGGGCACATTGTTACCTAATCTTTTTTCCACATTGACCACAATATATTGAATCGAGGGGGGTTTCATATCCACAATACATACAGAAGAATCTTTTGTCAGAAAGAATTAGTTCCCGCGCGCTAGGCAGTGCACTAGATTTTTCATGTTTTACATTGCCTTGTGGTTGGAGTATTTCTTTTCTCTGAGCTAGCGGATGCTCTTTAATCTTGGGAGTAGTATTGGTTACTTGCATTGATTTTGCTTCTGTTGATGCAAGTTGTCTGTTATCATTGTCTAGCTTCGCATTGCAGATTGGGCATCGTGACGCCTTTAGACGATAATCAGCTAAGTAAAAAACAGGAATTAGCATCCACATGATCCAGAACATCGTTATCATCATAGCACCTGGAGTCCTAGGCAACATGGCTATGCTACCTAGAAAGATTAGGAATAAAAGTCCAAGAAACCATACAAAAAACGAGACTAAAAAGAATGATACTCTATGAAAATTCTTTTTCCCTTCTACAGTTTTTTGACAGGATGGGCAAAATATTGACATTTCTTGTCTTTTAGTATTCTCATTCTTTAGGAATAAAAAGTGAACTGAATCTTATCTATTAGCGTGTACTATTAAGTAAAAGAAGGAAAAATAGCGTGACACCGTTATAAAAAAGGGAGAAGATCATAGGAAGGTAGTGCGCGGTATGTTGAAGAGTTCACTATTCTTTTTTGCTTTCATTCTCTATACCGAGCAAATGCTTAGCCATCACAAGATGAATATCTGGAACTAGAGCATGTAGACTAGCAAAGATTGCAAGCAGAAACCAAGACATTAGCTCCAAACCAAGAGTAGTGTTCAAGGTATCATCTATGACACCTAAACAGCGAATAGAAAGCTAAAATACGTAAAAACACTACCAGCCAACGCGTTTCTTTTAAGCTCAGCTATTACGTGCTCACGGTTCTTGAAAGGTTGATTTTGTGTTTTTTGCTTTTTTTGTTTGATCCAGGGGTTTTTTAGGGTTTTTTTGGGTGAAGAAAATGCTGAAACGGATTCGAATTCTCATGAACGGGTATGGAAACAGATTGTTATTCATGATGAATTTTTACAAAATGCTTCTCTATTGTTTTCTAGGATTGTCTATAGAGTGCTGTTATCTTTTACTTTTCTTGTGGAAAAAAAATATTGAGTATCGTACAGGCTATTCTTCTATTGATTAATCGATATCGTTTGAGTGTTGAATTGTGATTGTTGCTTGTAGCGCGCGCTTGAGTTGCTTTGTGTTAAACAGCTAACTCATTTTCTTCTTCATATCTGCGATGGTTTCGAGAAGATAAGGGTGAATGTTACTGGGAATATCTTTTGAGAACTTGAACTCTGAGTGCTCATCATTTAGGATAACTTTCTCATCAAAACATCTACAAAGAAAAACTATTGTTATATCATGTCTTTCAGGAAAAATTCTATTATAGACTCCTATGAACTCGATTATTTTAACATCTAAGCCTGTTTCTTCCTTTACTTCACGAAATAACGTTTCTTTAAATGTTTCACCTTTCCTTATTCTTCCACCGGGAAACCACCATTCCCCTTTAGCAGGACTGTTCTTCCTTTTTAAGAATAGAAGAAAGCCCTCGCTCATAATCACGGCTTCTATGGAGGGTATTGGCATTACTTCTTGAATTTGCTTATAAAGTGATGAAGGAATCATTTTACATACATCATCATTTTGAAATGAGTATAATCGTATTTGTTTTTCTATTTTTCTAATAAAATTATGTGTACTTTATTGTATGTGGGCATGAATAGAGAGAGTGAGTAGAGTGAGCGGATGGAAAAAGTGGAGAAGAGAAGGAGTATGCGTTGTAAGGTTGGGTGTTGAATCAAAATTTAGTTTTCCCTCCCGCTCTTAGGGATTTTTTTTAACTAATCGATCTATAGAAATAAACAACTTTCTAATGCCAGGCTATAGTAAACTATAAATATTTATGAGTTAGCTAGCTTGTCGTGATGAACCAAGACATCGATTTTAAAAGGGCATTAGAGCCGATTGATCAGACTCTGAACGATTCCGAATCCCATAATGTTCCAAATCAAAATTCGGATGCGAACATATTGGAGAAGGATCTGCTCCTAAATAGTAACGAGTGGGAAAAGTACGATTCTCTTCTAAAACTAGAAATATTCGGTTCTCTAACCGAAGCCGTGAGCTTCTTCTTACGTGAAGGGATGAAAGTGAAAAACGATATATTCGAAAAAAGCAGTTCTGTTGTGGAGCAAATCACTCAGTTGAAAAAAGACGTTAAGCCTCTTTGAGTGTAACCTTCTCATTTAATCAATACATGTTGCACACTAACTCGTTGATCGTAACAGTCTGTCAAGTTATTAGTTAGTTATCTTTTTTTAGTGTACCCGCCGCAATTCATGGTTTGGGATTAAAAGTTAACCAAAAAAAATTAACGTTGAATCAAGTTCAATTTGGACCTGAAAGATTTTTCTACGCGCTCTGTAACAAAATCTTGGAATCACTATCTTCATATTGGATTGTCTCCTTCTAGTAGCGATGACTGAAATAATTAAGAGCACGGTATAATAGCTATAACAGTTAGTTAAATTATTTAACCATTAATTAGTGTGCGTGATAAAGACCATTCTTCATTTAACCACAAGAAACCTTGCCTAAGAAGTGCAGCACTATTTACCAGTCGATACGACTAAACGTGCATACACTCTCGGTACCAAATAGTTTATCCACAATTCTGCGTTCTCACCCCATCATTTTTTCGCATATCTTCGAATATCTGGTTTTTGTTGCTGTAGTATTACAACCACACAAGGATATAGCGCTGGCTAACAGTCAGATAATTATTCGCGTGAGGGAGTTAAGTGTCTCAGAATAATAGGGCAGTTGACTACACAGATAACGAAATGGATGTGTTATCTCAAAGAATTATCATAAATCTTGAAAGTGCCAGTTGCAAGGATCTCTCAGATGCTCAATGTGCAAAAAGTATATTAGATGAAATAGACGATGCTTCGACTGGAGCTGAAAGCGAGATCGGGAAAAGAGCGGTCATCAAAGCACTATTGTTCTCTACTTGGAATCAGAGACTCTATTTCATCATAAGATCAATGATTATGGGAATCATAAGCATGGGTCTTACGAGTCTTTTCGTATTGTATTTTGGAACGATAGAAATTACTTTGTCAGTTGTAATGGCATAACTGTTTTTATAGCATCACTGGTTATTACAAGACTGCTTGATGAGCAAATAGTTAATGTTACAAAAAGTATAGTTAGACATTTGGCAGATCATAGGACTGCTAGAGATTTTATTATGAATCACTTCTAAGCTAAAAGAAGAAAAAATTAAAATTTATCTTTCCCTCCTTTTCACATACTCACAATCTGACTAACAATCTCTTAGCGCGTGCTATGATAGGTATAAAAGAATATGCAAATAAGAGATAATTAGATGTGGGAATTAAATGAAAGTTGAATTTGCAGTCATAAGATTGATGCTTGCGGCTTTTATTGGATTTTTGATAGGGTTTCTATGAGATCATACACCATTGATGGCTCTTTAGAGTTTTGCTTATCTTTATCCTGGAGGA
>JAUPKU010000214.1 GCA_030837285.1 Thermoproteota archaeon
ATGGCTGACATTCCACCAACTTCATAAAAATAAATGTGAGCCTCAGATTCCACAATCACTTCATCACCCCTCTTAGTATTCGACAAGAGAGAGACAAGATTGGCTTGGGTACCACTTGTCACCAAGAGAGCAGCATCCTTCCCCATCTTCTTAGCAGCTAACTCTTCTAACATATTGACTGTTGGATCTTCTCTGTAGACGTCATCGCCAAGAGGCGTATATCTGATGGATTCAAGCATCTCTTGCGTCGGCATCTTAACGGTATCACTTCGCAGATCCACGTTTCTTTCAGGATTATTTATCATCCAATATCATTCTCCTTAACTTTCATTAAAATTAAAAAATATAAAAACCGAATTCAATTTTCCCAATTTGCGGGTTCGGTTTCATCTTGTTCCTGTTCTTGCTAGTTTTTCAATAGCAACTATTGCTGCTGATGTACCCTTCTCTCCCATTCCTTCAGCTTCAACCGAACGCAACATCTGTTGTGCCAAAGCAGTACTTGGCAACGGAAGTTTCAATTCCGCAGCAGCAGATAAAGCTAATCTCAAGTCTTTCTGCTGATGGACTACTCGGAATCCTGGTTCAAAGTCCCGCTTAACCATCTTCGGTCCTAGATTTGAGAGCATCCAGGAGCCTGCAGCACCAGCAGTGACGACTTCCAAGAGCTTCTCCATATCTATTCCCAATTTAGATCCCAGCATGAGTCCCTCACAAACAGCTTGAATGTTAATTCCACAGATTACTTGATTGCAGAGTTTTGTCGCCTGCCCCATACCACTTCCCCCCATGTAAGTAACCTTCTTCCCCAAAGCGTTGAAGATTGGCAAACATTCATCATATACTTCCTTTGGACCTCCGACCATGATGGAGAGTGTGGCTTGAATTGCTCCAACCTCCCCTCCGCTCACAGGTGCATCCAACATCTTAATTTCCTTATGAGAAAGCTTCTCAGCTATATGTTGAGTTACCTGAGGTGAAATGGTACTCATGTCTATGACCATTGATCCCAATTTAGCTCCTTCTATTATACCAGATTTTCCCAATATGACTTCTTCTACGTCTTGGGAATCTGTTACCATCGTGATTACTATATCCGATTTTTCGGCAACCTCCCTAGGTGAATTAGCAGAAATTGCACCAGATGTAGTAAGTTCATCCATCTTCGATTTTGTTCTATTCCAGACGCATAAGGCATAACCAGCTTTCATGAGGTTCTTAGCCATTGGCTTACCCATAACCCCAAGTCCGACGAAACCTATCTTCTTCATATAAATTATTCCCACCTAAACTCATCTATCTACTAATCTAAAATTACTATTTACAGATAAGAGGTTATAAAGAGAAGCCTAAAAAAGGCACCTTTACTCATCATAAGCTTAAAGATATACTCTCAAGATTAAATAACAAGAGGCTTCTCAATTCTTCGGTAGAAGCACGTTTTATTTCCCGTATGACAAGCATTTCCCTTCTGCTCTACTTTTAAGAGAATGGTATCTTCGTCGCAGTCAATCATTATGCTTTTTACTTTTTGAGTATTTCCAGAAGTCTCTCCCTTCATCCAAAGGCTATTCCTACTTCTACTCCAGTAGTGAGCGAAGCCGGTATCCAAAGTTTTTTTTAGGGATTCTTCATTCATGTAGGCTACCATGAGAACTTCATTAGTATTGACATCCTGAGTAACAACGGGTATAAGACCTCCTCCCTTGCTAAAGTTTAGTTCACTAATCCTTACTGCCATATTTTGACACCCACCTACTCTTCTTCAATTCTCAACTATTCTGATAGCATCTCTTAATGTGAACTTATTTTCATAGAGTGCCTTTCCTATGACTACCCCTTTTATCCCTGTCTCTTTCAACTTTATCAAGTCTTCCAAGCTACTTATCCCTCCCGCCGCGAAGACATCTGCTCCAGTATCTTCAACCACATTCTTTAACGTAACGTAATCAGGACCACTGAGGAGACCGTCTCTTGATACAGAGGTAGCAAGATAATTTTTCACACCTAAATCTAGAAATTTGATAATTGCCTTTTTAAGAGTAAATTCAGTTGAACTCTTCCATCCTCGAACCATCACTCTGTCATCTAAATAATCTAAAGCAACTACAATTCTATCGCTACCGAATTCCTTCAGTAAATTAATTAAATCAGATGTCATCTCAAAGGCCATTGTTGCTACTATTACTCTTCTTGCATCAAGCTTGAGGATGCCTTGAGCAACCTTTTTACTCCTTATTCCTCCTCCAACCTGAACAGGAATACCTACTTGCTGAATCAGTTCAGAAATGATTCCAAGATTGCTCCCAACATTCATAGCAGCATCAAGGTCAATAATATGGATAAATCTGGCTCCTTCTCTCTTCCACTTTTCTGCAACATCTAGGGGGCTAATCGAGTCCTGATACGTTTTAAAGGTCTTAGGATCTCCTCTTTCCAGCCTAACAACCATTCCTTTCATTAAGTCAATGGCAG
>JAUPKU010000215.1 GCA_030837285.1 Thermoproteota archaeon
GCTGCTATAGAAGCTCTTGACCTCTAACCTCTTCGATTGCTCGTATTTCTATATACTTTAGTGGGATGCTTGTATGCACGAGTTCTCAATGACGTCAGAGATAGCCAAACTAGTTCTGGATGAGGCTCAAAACCGTGGAGCAAAAAGAGTATTAGAAGTTAATCTTGTAATAGGAAAGCTAACTTTCTTGGGAATTGAGCAGATAAGATTCTCCTATAAGCTTCTGTCTAAGGGAACTATTTTGCAGGGGTCAAAGCTTAAGATTGAGCGGAGAGACGGAATGGTGGAATGTGATAAATGTGGATATAAAGGGCCGATTAAAAGCCAAGAGGATCCTTTCTATCATCTCTCCTTTCCCTCCCTTGCTTGTCCAAAATGTAGTTCTGTTGTAAAGGTAACCGAAGGTCGTGAGTGTACTATTAAAAACATTAGATTGGAGGTTTAGTACAAGATTGTCGAAATTTAGATATAGAGATCGCGAGACTGCTGACAAAGTCATTAAAAAACTTAAAGAAATGAATCTTGAGATTCGACTTATGCATGTCTGTGGAACTCATCAGGATACACTTGTTCGATATGGACTTGATACTCTTTTTAGAGAATGTGGAATAACTATAAAGCAAGGTCCGGGCTGCCCTGTATGTGTTACAACCGCGAGGGAATTTGAAGAAGCCATGCGTCTTGCAAGGGCTGGAAAGACCGTTGCAACTTATGGGGATGTCTGTAGAGTTCCCGGGAGATACGGATCTCTTCTGGACCTTAAAACTGAAGGTTTTGACGTTAGAATCGTGTATGGGATCGAAGACGCCATTAGAATAGCTGAGAAAAGCAATAAAGAAGTGGTCTTTATGGCAGTAGGCTTCGAGACTACAGCCCCAAGTACAGCAGCAATAGTATTAAGGAGTTTACCGGAGAACTTTTCAGTTTTGTCTTGCCACCGCTATTTGCCTCCTGCCTTATTCGCCCTTCTTGAAATGGGTGAATTCAAGATACATGGTATAATCGAACCTGGGCACGTAAGCACAATTATTGGGCTGGAGCCTTATGAAAAGCTTTCAATACAGTATCATATTCCCCAGGTAGTTACGGGATTTGAGCCCTTGGACATGCTTATGGGCGTCTTTATGCTTGCGAGTCAGATTAAGAAGGGTGAAGCTAAGGTTGAGAATGAGTACACTCGGGTTGTACGCTACGAGGGGAACCTCAAGGCTCTTAAGGTTATTGATACGGTTTTTGAAGCTTTCAACATTGATTGGAGAGGTTTTCCTGAGATTTCGAACTCGGGAATGAGGCTTAAGGATGAGTTTGGACAAGTCGACTCGAGAAAAAAATATGAGAATGAGCTTGAAGGCTTGGATAATGAAGTATTTGTAGAGGCGGAAGGATGTCGATGTGGAGATGTTCTCAGGGGAATAATAGACTCGAAAGAGTGTCCTCTCTTTGGAAAAACATGCTCACCGACTAATCCTATTGGCCCTTGTATGGTTTCAGTTGAGGGATCATGCAATATCGATTATAAGTATGGATCTAAGAGGAACTAAGTTCTAGTTCTCCACTCTAAGTGTTATATTATGCAAAAATAGAATCGTGTATAATGAGTAAAATATCTATACATATCTTGGAATAGCTCTTACATCAGGAACAAGCATTTAAGAATCTTCAACCTCGTATAAACTCTAGCGAAAGTAAACTTTTTACTCTATTCACATGATCTAGATGGAGCTTTTTTCAACATCCTTCAAATTGCACAAGTGGGTCAAGAGGTGACACTCTGTCTCAGAATCAAAGAGTTAAGCTGCCCAGCTTTAAAAAATCGTCCAGTCCTTACATTGTTAATCATTACCATTGCTGGCGCAAAAAGACTTGAATCGATCCTGTAAAAATCGTAACCAGCTTCTTTATAAATCTCATAAAAAGGCTTACCATACTCATTTGAGTTCAAAGATGGAGCACGTTCCACCATTCTCTTGAGTTCCTCATCGTCATTCCATTCAACTGTTAAGTACACAACTCCACCATAAAGGATCATATCATTAGTCCTTCCCATTGCTTCAGCAGAATTCGGATGTAAGGGCGCTATAGGAGCATATCCAAAGCCTGAAGATACACTCTTAATGTCTAATCCCACTTCCATAAGCTTGTGAAGTCCAGACTCTATAACCCTCCCAGAAATCTGTGTTGACCCCGCTAAACTCGAGGTAGGAGCAAGAAGAACAAACAACCTATTAAGCTCGACTTTACACTCCTTAGCAATGTACTCTATCACTTCATTCGTTGGTTTTGCCGAGGTTTCCAAGAAGACTATAGCGGAATCTGAAGTATCGTGATAATCTATCTTCTCGTACAATTCTTTTGGCTTCAAAGCTAATGCCCTGGCAGGACCAGAGCCAATAGCCTGGTACTTTCCTACCTTAATCCTCCATCCTGCAAACTGGGATCCAAGCAATGCAATAGCAGGATGATCAGAATAAACGAATATTGCTGGAAGCACAAAATCGTCATATTTGACTGATGAAATTTCAGCTCTTCCATACCCACCCAGACAGATCTCCGTAATAATCCTTCCAACTTCATATCCTCCCCTTGCATTTAAACCACAATCGAGAATCTTAGCACCATGTTTTGACTCAACGATTATACCATAAACTTCTGGATCTTCAATGATTTTTTTCACGAGGTGTAAAGAATTTTCGTTAACTTTCAATCTCTGCGACAAAGCCCATAATCTCCGTTTATGTACTTCAGCTAGGATTCACTCTAGAAAGATCTTGTATAATATTCTCCTTTATCCTATGAACTTGTCATATGTTTTCAAGTAAGGATTACTAGCCTGTGAGATGAACAACCTACCTTCGCCATTTTCAGCTAGATCACCCACAAAAGTGTAAAACGGACCTATAACTTCCTCAGCGCCAACACGAGTTCTCTTAGAAATGTTATCAACTGAGAATGTTGGAAGAATGGATGGTACACTTCCAGAAACGACTATCTTCCCTTTAATCATCTCTGCGCCAAGACGCCCCTCGGAGTCTCCACGAATGAAAATCGTTCCCTGCCTCATATGCATACCAGCGAACTGTCCGACGCTTCGATTAACCTTTATTATGCCACCTCTCATGAAGCATCCTAACTCGTTTCCCACATTTCCATCAATAACTATGATTCCACCCTTCATTCCCTCTAAGCTTCCTCTGTAAGCTGAGCCTACATAGTCACCAGCGTTTCCACGGACTTCAATAATCCCATCATACATCATCGAACCAGTCCACGAACCAGCAGAACCATTGACAATAATTACCCCACCACTCATTTCTTCGCCTAAGTGATTTTCTACGTCTCCTTCAACTACAATTTTGCCAGTTGACATTTTAAAGCCTATCCTCCTAACTTTTCTAAGGTCTCCTAGAAGTTGGATAATCAAATCCTCTTTCTTCGTCATAATTTCTCCGTCAATCTTGAATAATTCGCCTA
>JAUPKU010000216.1 GCA_030837285.1 Thermoproteota archaeon
ATAGTCTGGTGTTACTGTAACATTTCCATGGGCGCCAATGGGGATTTCATTTGATACTATCAGTGTATCATCATGATATACTGAATTTAAAGTGAAATCGGAAAGATGATCATTTACATACACAGAATTTATTATTACGGGGATTTTCCCATAATTATAGAAGCAAATATCAATTCTACTTGTCTTTTTCCACACGTCTTCAACCTGTATCAGCTCCATAACTGAGCTACCCTGCCCTCTTTGGTAGTTTCCTGAATATACAGCTACGTAATTGAATAAGATAGTCATGCCAGTTACGACTACGATTATCATAAGTATTGAGGAAAGAACGTTTGAGATAGCCTTATCATATCTATGAATCTGCATCATTCTGTATCTTGTTGTTGAGCCACGGATTCTACAAAATTGCTTCATCATATCACCCAGTTTGGAGGAACGAAGATGACCATGACCATGTATCCAATGATAACTTGTGCTATAGCATGTTTCAGCCCGCCCATGACTCTGAGTTCGCTGATCTTTCCAGCCATAAGACCACCCATTACACCTGTCAAAATCGTAGTTCGATAGAAGAAGTCCTTATACTCTGAAACGCTAGGTAGACTAGACGTACCTATGATCTGTGGCATTCCTTGAAGAGGCTCGAAAAAGGACTTCAGCAGAATAACAGATGTAATTATGAACACTAAGAAAGCTGCATATACTACAATAACATATGGTCTCATCTGAGATGAAGTCTCTCTGTCCATCTCACGCATTTCCTGCATGAATCCTGACGTTGCAGTGAATACCTTCCTAATAAGACCACCTGAGCGACTTGCTTCTAGTACAAGGACGCAGAACCTGTTCACAATTGGCGACTTAACCCTTTCTCTGAACTCTTCAAGAGCTTCATCGAGTGACATCCCCCATGATAATTGCACGTTAATCTTCTTCACCTCATCCGCCAATGGACCGTGAATAAGCTTGTTTTCGACGACATTGACGAAAGCCCCTTCAATCGAAATTCCTATCTCCTGAGACTCAGCTAGCCCTCTGACAAGAACTGTCATTTGACCCTCAATCGAAGTTAGCCACCTCTGATTAATGATATCCAAGATAGCACTCGGCGTGATTATTACTAAAGTGCCAATAAGAAGGAACTCATTCAAGAATAGGATTATCGCTCCTTTCAAGATGGATATAAGTGAAATAATTATGCCTACAACGGCAATTGTTGAAATGACTGCAACAGTCCTTCTAGTTTCATAAGGTATTTTTCCCAATGAATCACCTCTTCGGACTAAGTGTGTCCACAGCCAAAATCATAAGAGCCATGCCCATAGGCATAATCACGAATGTGAGAATGTTAAGTATAGTCAACGGGTCAAGGGCGCCAATAGAGATAGTGCCTCCTAAGAATGACATGATGGAAAGCATGACTATCAACATTAATGGCGCAGCCACTAGGAATGCAACATATGCTTCAGCAACTACACTTAGATTGTCAACAAACCGTCTTAGATTCTGCATTCGTTCCCTCTTGAACTTTTCAGCTTGATCATGCAGATAACCTGAAAGATCTCCACCCACACGAATAGTTGTTATGATTCCATCGAGCATAATTGCCAATCTTGATGATGGGGAACTTTCTGAAGCATTTTTCAGCGCCTCATGAAGATCTAAACCCATGATTTTTATATCCCGTATTATCCTTCCAACCTCTTTGTCAACATTGAAATCTTTTCCAACAAGCAACAGGATCATAAAGATGCTTTCAGGGGGCATTCCAGCACTGGCTAGGACAGACATGAAATTAGCCATTAAAGAGAGGTTCACATCAATGTTCTTGCTCCTTGAAGATTTGATCATAAGAGGATAAGAGTAGCAGAAACCTGCTGATGTAATCGCAGCCAATATGGCAATGACAGCTGACAAGACAAACATCATGAAAGTTGAAAGTAATAGAAGCTTAGGTAGTAATAGGAGAGAAAAGACAAATGCCGCTGTAAAGGAAATGGAGGAAGTAAGTAGTGTCAGACCCGTGTATACTTTAAAGTCTATGTTCAAGCTGGACTTTAACAAGTTTTTCCTGAGTCTATTGAATCTAGAGAAGACAGAGGGCGGAATAGCATTCGAGAATTTTAGGGAGATGGAAATTAGTTGGCTATTCACCTCTACCAACCTCCAATCCATCTTTTCTAAAGTCTTCGTAGTATTTTCTAATTGTCTCTGCGACTTGTTTGTAGTTGTTAGCGTTGTTGATTCTCATCCAATCTATTATCTTTGCCCGTTTTTGTATTTCATCATATGCTTGCTCAACAGTTATTCCGTTTCTATCAGCTATTCGCTCAACAATATAGCTTCTACCAGAGAACTCGAAAGAGCTTGTACGCACGTTCCATTCGTATACTTTGTTTGTTAAGAGCTCTCTTGAGTGGGGATCCAAACCTATTATTTCCGCGGTTATCATAGTCTTTCGAACAGGTTTATCACCTTGTGTGATTCTCCTCTGGACAGTTATCAGGTCCACACCTGCAATTAGAGTTCGAGGAATGTTCATCGGCTCCGATTCAAGTCTGTACACCACCGTCTCGATTGAATCAGCGTGAATCGTTGACATTCCAAGGTGGCCTGTACTAATTGCTTGAAATAGAGTATACGTTTCATCTCCACGAACTTCACCAACTATTATGTAGTCTGGTCTCTGTCTCAACGCTGCCCTAAGAAGGTCAAATAAGGTTATGTCTGATGTCTCAGTGTCCAAGCCGAAGTGAGTTCTCGTGGTTGTAGGAATCCAATTCTCATGTGGCAGATTCAGTTCAGGCGTGTCCTCTATTGAGACTATCTTGTAGTCTGGTTTAATGAACATGCTCAAACAATTGAGGATAGTTGTCTTCCCTGAGGCTATACCGCCAGAGACGAGTATAGAAACACGGTTCTCAACAGCGTACCAGAAGAAGGCTGCCATCTCCGAGGAGAGTGTTCCAAGGGAGATGATGTCAATGATTGTAAGAGGATCCTCTTTGAACTTTCTGACTGTGAATGTTGATCCTTTTCGAGTTATTTCAGTACCATATGTGAGGTTTATGCGACTTCCATCAGGCAGTGAAGCATCTAGAATAGGCTGAGCAATAGAGACATGTCGCCCACACATATATGCTAGTCTTAGCGTATAGGAGTTAAGTTCCTTCTCATCCTGAAACCGTATGTTAGTGGGAATGTACTCGTATTTTCTATGCCACACATAGAGATGAATGCCAACTCCATCGCATGAGATGTCTTCAATCATTGCATCGTGCATCAGAGGATCTATCTTGCCAAAGCCCAGCTGATCCCTCACAACATAGTAGAGAAGCTTCTCCTTCACCTGCTCAGTTATCTGAAAATCGTACTTAAGCAGGATATCTTGGGCTTTCTTTCGCAGGTACTCAGCGGCTTTCTCTCTCGTGGCAATATCCTGAAACCTAACGTCTATAACCTGAACCATAATCTCCTTCAAGCGCAACAGAAGATTCTCCTCAGCACTACTCAACTCAGGCTCAATCTGCAAATAAGTAATATTACCTTTTAATCGATCCCGGATAATCTTAGCGGACGCATAGGGCTCAAGTAGCGGATACTCATCAATTACTTCAGAACTCTTAGAAACATCTGTAAAAGAGCTTCTAGCTAATTCTCTATCGATAGCGCGCGCACACTCGATGATTCGCTCCGCCTTTCCTATCAATTCTGTAATAGCTTGAGAATCAATCGATGGATCAAGAGCTTCATCAGAATTCCTGGGAGCTTCCTCTTTCAGATGTGGCTCTACCTTTGTCAGAGAGTCTTCCTTCTCTTCTATAGGCATAATATTTACTGGCTCAACATCTTTAGCAAGAGAGCCTCTAACTGATAACCTGAATTTTAAGAGCATCGCTTTCAGCTCTTTTTTCCTTTTATCCCAGAATTCCATTAGATTGACCGTCCCAATTGAGCGTCCCAATCAATTATTCTCCAATGCTATCGTAATTAATTAAAAAAACAAAAAAGGTGAAAGTGAATCAGGCAAAGACCGAAACGGACTTTTATTAATAAACCAATAGAATCATACTGCCGTTTCACATCTTATCTTCACTTTCTATTCTTCTGTCTCCGTCTTATGGATAGAATGTGTTCTGTGTAAAGGAGCCATCGTTGGCTTGGACTTTAACTACCAAAGCTCCTGATCCTGCTGCAACTCCGCCATTAGAGATTACAATTGTAGCAGTAGAACCCACAGGCACAACGTTTGTGGTTGCTCCGTTTACTGTTACAGTTACAGTCCCTGGACTGACAGGTTGTGCAAGCCCGTTAAGGTACGCTACCGGGGAAGTGGCAAGAGTCACAGTTGTTTGTCCAACATTCTGAACATAGACAGTTAAGCTACTAGCAGCACCTTCATTAGAAATGCTTTGTATCTGTATTGCGTTGCCTGCTTTGTTTGTTGTGAAGTTGAGGTAACCCATTACCCATGCGTATGTTACTAGTGATCCTGCGACAGCGACGATTATCATCATCAGTGTTGCCAATACTGTCGATATACCTTTGTCATTCATCCTTTTTCGTATCAATGCTTTACATCACCTTTTTGTTAGGTAAATAGAAACTTCCCGTAAGACTATATCACCCTTGGGAAAAAATTGTTAAGTAAAAATTTCTGAATTTTCACATCAAATTTTCTATTCTCTTAAAAAAAGATATACCTCACTCTAATCAGAGAATCAACACCACCATTCTTTAAAAACATACACGGTTATGCCTGATATCAGGTCGTGTTTTCGATCATCGACTATACTTTGCCAATAACAAATGTCTCATTTAATCATCAAAATAAAGTTCTATTTTATGGACAATTCTTCTAAGAGAGAAAGATGTTCTAAGCATGTGAGGAAAGAATATGTTAACTTAGCAAGTTTATACCCACAGCCTAACTAGTTTGTAATAACTAGAGAGATACACTTCTCCTGTAATCATGAGTTCTTTCTTTTTCTAATCCTAACATGGATTGGACTCTATCGCAATACTCTATGAACTCTATTCCCTTGCTCGTAGTTTTGTAATAGATACTAACTAGGCCTTGCTCTTCACGCAGAAGCTCTTTATCAGTCAAAAAATCCAGGTACTTCTTAAGCTGGGCATGACTGAGATTGGCTTTGTATAATATTTGGGTCTTCCTGACTCCTTTGTTAGATATTTTGAGTATAGTATTTAGTGTTTCTATACAATTTCGATTCATTTTCTATCAATAAAAAAATTATAGAACTTACTGTTTAACAATTATGCAGTTTAAATTAGTAAAATAGATATTTTAGAGAAAAAATCACTATAGAAAGAGAATTTTAAATAAAATTCTTCAACAAAATTGACATTGCATTGACCTGACACGCGCTAACTCCAATTTCGTTATAAATCTGTGGGGGAACATAACAGAAACCAATAAAATCGAGGTAATTTTATTAAATTCGAGCCTATCTAAAAAAAACCAACTTACTCAAGTAACGCGCACTTTCACTATTTACACGAATAATTAAAAAAGATTATTCTAAAAAACTATTTTTAACAAAATTAAACACTTAATTTCGTTTTAAGAAGTTACTAGTAATACTCGAAGATAGCTTAGTGTATGAGTAAGAATCTTATGCTTAGAATGAACTAAAGAAAAGCGGTTGAATAGTAATGTCTGAGAAGATAGACGAAATACTCGAATTTCTCACTATTGGCGGAAGAAACTACTCGATCGAAGACATCTCAACAACAATGAACATATCCTTTGACACATGTGAACAAATTTTGCAATTCCTAGTCAAGTACGGTTTCGTCGACTCAAGTGGAAAAAACTTCAAAATAAATCTAAAGATCAGAGATATGCTCCTCAGCACTTCTGAAGAGTATCCTAGTGAGCTTATAGCCAGTTCAGTCATTTAATAATTCTGTCGAAAAATCAAGAATTTTTCGCTTCGATCTTCACTCACCCCTTCTATCTGCTAATTTTTACTAATTCGTTTCCTGTCTTCCTATTAATTATTCTTGAGAATGAATTTAATTTACTTTAAGGTTGTCGAATTATGCAGGAATTCTGTTCTCTAAGAATATATTGTGAAGACTCAAATTCTCTATTCATAAAATGTTTTGCTAGGAGGAACATTTAATGTGCGCAAGTCAAAACGAGTTATTGGATTATATTAAGCGTGTCGGCGAGAATATAAATGTGATCTACAAGAGACTTAACGATTTAGGGACAAGGCTAGACGCACTAAACAAAGAAGTAAACAACATCAAAGCAACACTAGAATCGGATGAAGCTTCAATGAAGAACCTCAAGAACAGCGTCGTCATGAAGGAAGAGTTTGACGACTTCGTCAAAAGACTAACAGACAGCTTCAGTGCAGTCACACAACCCATAGAACTGCAAAAAGAAGAAACAAACTCACAATAAACATTAGAACAATTAACTTTCTAAAATACTAACTGAAGACTGAACCCCAAAAGGGCTATCCATTTTTATTTTGTTTAGATAAGTTTATTCTCTTTAATATTCTTGTACTTCAATGATAATTTCAGATCGAAATGAGAAAGAAATCTTCAGAGCTATCCTCCATGCTTTTTATGATTTCATTTTTCAAGCACAGGATATCCAAAGTGAACAAACAAAGGCTATTCAACATGCTTACTTGGACAATCGTTATGAAAAAAAGACAACACTAGCCACAAACACGAGAACCAGAAGATAATTTACAAGTAAAACCGAGAGTACATCCAGAACTGGAAAAAGATAAATCCCACACTCACACGTTTTTAAATTTGAATTTCTCGTGGCTATTTCTCAATTCAACTAAACGCTGATATTGCCAATCTCTCTCTTTGGCGACGGCTGCAACAGCATTTGAAGACTTAGAAGCTCTATAAATAGCCTGTAAGGCATAGTTCGCAGCACCAACAGAATGAGTGGGAACATGCGCAGTTGCTACTGCCTGACCTGCAGCACGAGCAGCAGAGCGGGCTGCATTGTCCTCTCCAACCTCGCGAGCTGCTGCATGGGAATCAAGTGAGGCTTTGCGAATATCTGCCATCTTGAATATTCCGGTACGTATCCATTTTCGAAGTTCTTCTATTGCTTTTCGGGGACGTTGGTCTTCTGGATATTTTTCTTCAAAGTAGGACATAACACGCTCAACGCAGTCAACTGTCCAGACGGCTAGTGTTTTATGGTCAGTTTCTCTCACAAGCTCAAGAATTGATTCATCCTTGTGTAAAATTGAAAATTTGAACTTTTCTTCTTTTTTTCTCACACAAATATCTCAAGCATATTCGGATATTAGTCTTATGTGGAGCCATCATTAGAATCGAGCACGAAAGTGCGTTGTACGAATAGAGAGAGCAGTATAAAATTCGCATTGCTGATGATTCGAAGTCATATTCTGATACTCAAACAGAAGCTAACAATCAATGAAGATAATGTCTCAGTTGTTAAAAATCTGTCGAGTCTACCATGCGCTACCTGATGCTCTCAATCAAGGTCTTCGTTTTTTCTAGTGAGTCTTTCAAATCGTTTATGGTGGGTTGATGGTCTTGCAGTTGTTCTTGTTGGTTCTGTAGTTGACCTTGGGCTTCGACTAGCTGTGTCCTAATTTCTTCTAAAACGTATTGCGTCATCTGAGAAGCTTTTGCCATACCGATCTCTGTTTTAAGAATTTTGATTATGAGGTCATTCGTCTTTATCAAGTACTCGTTGAGTTTTATGATGTGGTTGTTGGTTTGCAGTTGGGAATTAACCGTTATCTCTTGAGTCTGAATTAGATATTGAATGATTCTCCACATGTCTTTGTTCAAATTAAGTGGTTGTTTGAGTTTCTTATCTACGCTTTTTAGTAGGCTCGAATTATCGAAGCTGTAAGAGATTTTGGCTTTCGGTTTCTCTTCTTTGGAATGTTCATTTTTTTCCATATTTTTCCTCCTTCTCTTCTCTCTCTATCACTCCATTAGGGAGAACTAATATAATATAAAACCAATTTTAAAAGTCATTTTAGAATTAATTAATAATAATTTAGGTAAAAACTATTATTTTTAGTTGCTAACAAATGAGTTCTAATTTAGATAGCCCTCGCTAGTTGGATAAGTGAAGTAGTATAGATTTTCACAGTTTGAACAATAATATAGTGAACTAATAAAAAATATATTGTATTATGATACTCATTTTGTGAAGGAAGCTCTTATTTTTCTTACATAATAGTTTTGGGGTCTTTGAAGTATTCAAGTATCCATTTCTTTATTTCGTCTCTTGTATGTCGGAAAGCTACAATCTTCTCTTCATCATTTCCTTCAACTTCTGAAGGGTCATCAAAAGGATGATGAACATAATGTTTGGCTTGAGGCAGTGTCTCATCAATTATCTGAGGTCTACCACCAATGAAAGATGAAGAACAGAAAGGACATATGATTTTAGCACTGCTTTTACAGACAGATACTACGAGGCCAATATCTTTACTCGAAAACTCCTCAATGCTCTTAGAATACTGGTGAGAGATGTCTACTCCTATTTCAGCCATAACCTTAACAGCTAAGGGATTAACCTTAGTTGGGGTTGCACCAGCACTAAAAGCCTCATATTTATCACTATAAAAATGTCTCAGTAGACCCTCAGCTATCTGCGAACGGGCAGAATTATGTGTGCACAAGAAAAGAACAAATCCCTTATCCATTAAAATCCTCTTTCCACCACTATCTTGATGCTTAACCTATCCTATTAAAATTATCAATAAATCTACTGAATTAGTTAGGTTTGGAATAAATTTATAGTTTTTAGACTTAAATTATCCTAATCTTTCTATATGGATGAGTCAAGACCAAAAATCGTCAAGAGCGTATTGGTCACCTGGATAAATGGGGGTTCTACAACTTTACTATTGTCTATTTTGCAGACCATTACTTTGGTCTCATTGAGAGTTTTATCATTGAGCGTCGATGTACTTTCGTACAATGCAACTCCATACAGTTCATCTCCAAAGAATGCAATGGGAGTCAATTTTATTATGGGCTCCAAGATTAGGTGGTTGAAACAGGTGCTATAAAACGGCTTCTTTTCTATGAAATACACCTGCTAATCTTTTATGTCAAGGAAAATACCAGATGATGTTCGTTGCTCAATAACTCTGTATTGTAGTTACATCACCTTGTAAAATGCTCCTGTCATGTGCTGTACAAGTTCTTTATTGAGATTAATTATTCCTTATCTCCATGTTTCTATATTAATTGGACACTTTAATTACAATTATCAAATTTTTCATTTCTGGAATGCTATCGCTAATAATTAGTATGAATTATGTAAATACCCTATCAAGTCGTGATAAAAATTCTTTATAGTAAAAAGGGTTAGTAAAAAGGTGAAGAATTTTGGGATCTACTCATTTGCTTCCACATTTTCGCCATTAACGCATTTTTTTTGGCTGAAGCGATTCCATCTTCACAGCTCTTCTTTTCTTTATAACCTTCTCCACTATTCGCGATGATATGGCCACTAGATGATTTTAGCCTCCATCTCCACTCGCCGTGATTATCTTTATACATATCGAAAACTGATTCTGACACTTTTCATCACCTTTTTTTTCACGCGCTATTTAGAATTATCTATGATTCTCTTTCTTTTCACAAACTAGCGCGTGTACCAAATTTGCTTATCCCCATAATATATTATGGGTATATAAGCTCATAAGTATATCGATTTAAGTGTTTATGTACTAAAGCTACGATATGAAAATATATTGATTGTACATACAGGCGAGAATGATATTACTAACAATCCAGAATTAGTGCGCGCTTCTTTATTTTATAGTTCTGCAAAGTACGCGCTACCTGGCTTTATAATGACTAACGAGTTATATGCGTTCAAACTAATGTAAAATGTAATGAATCTTCACGTATTCTATTCCAAATATTTCAAAGACACATATTATATTGGTCTGGAATAATATCTTCATCGACACAATGGTGGTCCATTAGGAGTCTGTTTGATGGTTATGCATTCGCTTAAGATTCGGTTAATCACATGTAGATGAGTGATAAATTAATTAAACATCCGCTAAGCCGTGCTATTCCCAGAATCAATGGAAACGCCAGTACTTCCTTAAACAAATCTTTCCTCATTCTTAGGAGTTTGTAGGGAATTATTACACCCAATACGATTAAAAGCAGATCGAAAGATAACCATAGTTGTTTGGACATGAGAACAACCGTGAACTGATTTGTTTCGTAGTACATTGGATTTTGAAGGCCGATAGCAGTGGATAAATGGTCGCCTAATGTGCCAAAAATAAGTATTACATAAGATACTAACTCAATTATCCTAAGCTTATTGTATGCCAAGTCTCTTCAGTATTGCTTGGTAAAGTCATCCTCTTATATCCATAGGAAACATTGTTTCTAAACAATATTATGAAACGACAATGAGTACTTTGAAGGATAGCAGAAATCTCATAAACATTCTATCTACTATTCACTAAACCACTGAAGACTTTTTCCGATTCTTTTTGGATTACCCTTTCTTTGTATTTAGATCAACTAAAAAGTGTCTTTCTTAAAATTCATGGTTTTTCTAGCACACATCTTTAAGCATGTGTTGAATTAGGATGTTACTCCATTTTCGCGTTTGTGTTTCAGTTTGAGGTCGTGCTTTACCAATTCTGTTAGGCTATCAAACTCCTGCCCACAGAGATAGCATTTGAACTTACGTGTCTTTTTAACTTCGCCCAGAATCGCCACATCCTAATGTAGAATCGATAAATCGATACTACATTAGGTATGTTATAAGAACCAAAACTTAAAAGAGTGTGACTGTGTTGCTATAACAATAAAACAGATATGATATCAGAATCCGCAAACCTTTGTATTGCATACCTGTATTTAATAGGGGTTTCCTCTTGAGATCAATATCCACGCAGTTTAAGCACTCTCACACTTGCCATCTTCAGTTCTATTGGAAAACCGAAGTATTTGTGTTTCCACCTATACTTCACCATCCTATTTTAGAATCTAATAGCCCAATCTGTAAGGAGAAGCCATCCCCTTTACTCTACTCTCAGGGTAGAAGGTGAATATTGACGTAGCCGCAATCGCCTCTAGCCTGTCAATATATTTCCCTTGATGCCGAGGAGGACTGAAATGGAAGATGTCGATGCTACTCCACTCTTTAAGAGAGTTGGGAAGCCTGAACTCGGAACTAAGAGATTCCAAGAGTGGACTAGGATAGGGAACATAAATGAAGATCCCGAAGTACTGTGTCTTCTCGTTGGCTTCAGTCATCGCGTCCATGAGGTTAAAAGTTTGTCTAAGATCCTCCTCTGTCTCCGTTGGAAGACTACTCGTCCAGGATACATAAGGCCTTATGGATGATCCCCACTTCTTCAGATTCTCTACTGCAGTGACCATTTGCTCGGAAGTCACGTCTTTCCCTATCAGCGAAAGCATTCGGTCAGAACCTGTTTCACCTCCGAAGTCGATCTCAACACACCCTGACCTCTCTAAAAGACTTATGAATTCACCGTCATAGAGTGATATGTAGTCAAACTTGCAATTAGCCCTCCAAGAGACGCCGAGTCTTCGCTCAATAAGTCCTCTGCATATGTCTTCCACTCTCTTGCTATTGACGAAAAAGTTATCATCTACAGGGTCTATGCACTTCACATTTGGAAGCTTTTCTAGAATGTACTCTGTCTCATCTAGAACCCGCTTTGCACTCTTTCCCCGCCACCTTCGATGGTTTAAGACAGAGTTATAACAAAAACCGCACCTGTGCGGACAGCCCCTGCTAGTCTGTATTGGAAAGAAACCTTCAGACTTGAAAAAAAGGATACTTGTCCATCGAGATAAGATCGTAGGGAAGATCAACTGGAATCACATCCAAGTCAATTAACTGACCTTGAGGATTGTTTTTGACTTTTCCCTCCGACTTGTAAGTAGAGACTGTTTTTTGGTTAATGCGTCTGCAAGCTTCACTATTGCCGACTCACCTTCACAGCGAACAACCACGCTCACGAGTCCGCTTGATATCGTCTGCTCTAGGAGAAGTGTAGGATGCGCTCCACCCCTGACGATGGGGCATGAACGTTCTGTATCTGTCATTTTACTAGCGAACTCTAGTCCATAGCATATCTGGAAGCTACTCATACAGCTAATTCCAACGAAAACGGGATTTCCAATCTTGAAGTTGTTTAAGTCTTCTATATGCATGTCAAAGATTCTTACGTTGTAACCCTCTCTTTGCAGCGGGCTTGCCAAGTGTAGAAGAGAGATGGAAGTTGAGGGTTAAGAGCCTTATACCTACCGGGGAAAACAAGCAATATATATTTGCCTTTCTTTAGCCAATCCATTCACACCAACAAGATAGTCGTTTCATCCTTTTTTACTTGGTTAAGGAAGGATAAGCCTCATCTTCTTCATATAAACTTGAAAACTTGGTTGGTTACTATTTCAAATGGCTTTTCTATTGGGTAATAGATTATGTTGCCTAGATATTTTCTAACTTGAAATTGAACTGTTGCCTTTGCAATGGCAAATTTGAGTTTTCTTTCAGAGAATGTCGAATTGAAGTTTAGAGAATGATCTATAAGACTGTGACGCGGAGCTCTGTAAAGCTGCTCTTTGATATCGTTTTTTACTTTTTCATAGAGTCCTGTGCCAGGAATTGGGTATGGAAGTGTGAATGATAGATAGTCCAAGGGAAGCGATGTGGCAAACTTTATTGTGTCAAGTATTGTCTGATTTGTCTCTCCCGGGTATCCGAGAATGAAGAACGCTCCTGTCTCCACTCCACTTGATGCAGCTGCTTCAACTGCCTTCCTAGCCTGTTCCGTTGTGAATTGTTTCTTCATGATCTTCAGGATGGCGTTGTTGCCTGATTCTATTCCAAAGAAGATCTGCTCGCATCCAGCATTCTTCATCTTTGAGACGACTTCGGATTTTATAGAGTCTACTCTAGAGAGGCATTTCCACTTGAATTTTAATCCTCTTTCCAGAATTTCATCACAGATCCTATCTACTCTCTGCTCATCCAGAGTGAAACAATCATCCTGAAAGAATATGCAGTCATACCCATACGATAGAACATCCTCTATCTCGTCGACTACGTTCTTCGAAGATCTCATTCTAACAGTGTTGCCAAAGACGGGTTTACTACAGAAATCACAGCTATATGGGCAACCTCTGGAAGTCATTACAGACGTTACAGCATTCCCGAAGCCCACCTTATAATGACCTTTGTATGCTTCATTGTCGAAGAGGTCTCTCGCGGGAAACGGTATAGAATCTAAGTTTGAAATGAGTTGTCGCGGGGGATTACGCACGACATCATTCTCTTCTTTGCTCCCGTACCGATTCGTATCATTCCTATAAGCTATTCCATCTATTTTATACAAATTGCCTCCATTTCTAAGAGCTAACGTGATTTCCAGCATCGTCTGCTCTCCTTCACCGATTGCAGCTACATCAAAGACTTGAAGGAATCTTTCGGGGTAGACTGTTGGAAGCGGACCTCCAGCCACTAGAAGCTCACACTTACTCTTCAATTGTCTTGCTAAGCTGAGCGTTTTCTCCTCCATCGTGTACATCGAGTACATACCAATTATTGATGGACGATATTTTAGAACACGACCTAGAGCTTCATTCTCACTCATAAAAGTACAGTCTACAATTTCGACAGATACACCACTAGCTCTAAGATATGAAGCGATGTATCCTAAGCCCAACGGTGGAAATCTAAAGATAGATCTATCATGTGAAGGCTTAGAATAAGGATATAATAGAACTACTTCCGTCAATCATCTCACATCTTTGATAGCCTAGCGTTTGCCAGAAGTAACATCCAAGGTAAACCCGGCTTCTCGACCAAGGACTCAACTTTGAAGAGTATCCTTAAACAATTCATATGCAAACATACAATTCAGTAGCTAAACCAAAATATAATTCTGTGTAACTGTTAATTGACAATTACAATTATTCGAACGTGAGCTAATCCATACATAGACAAATAACTAAGAAAAAATGGGTTTCTAAGAACCAATTGCAATCGAAGAGAAATCAAATTTGCCTATACAACGATTCTAGAAAGCCTCGATAATACTCAAGACACTATAAATATCATATCTTATATGCAATCAATTTTGGAAATGTTTTTTAATTTGAGTAATGAATGCTTATGGACTGCGTGAAACCCTATTGGATTTAACAATAGTGCTAATTGCACTGAGTTTAGCTATGGATGCCTTTTCGGTCTCCATTACACATGGCTTGGCAAACAAATCTTTCAAACCTATTAATGCATTAAAACTCGGCGTTTCCTTCGGATCGTTTCAAGCTTTCATGCCTATACTTGGTTGGTTAGCAGGTGTTAACATAATAGACTTCATTTCGGGATTCGACCATTGGATAGCCTTTGGACTTCTAAGTCTTATTGGCAGCAGAATGATTTACGAATCGACTAAAGACGAATCAACCAAACTGATTAACTCTCTAACCATCAGCGTCCTACTGATATTGTCCATCGCAACAAGCATTGACGCTTTAGCTGTTGGACTGAGTCTCTCTTTTCTAAATATTCCAATATTAGCTCCCGCAATCATTATTGGCTCAATAACCTTTGCTCTATCTTTTATGGGAGTTTACTTTGGAAATAGATTCGGACACTTTCTAGGAAATAAAGTCGAAATTGTAGGTGGAATAATCCTGATAGGCATTGGATTGCGGATTCTACTTGAACACCTATAAAACGCTCCCCCAAATATCCTTCAGGAAGAGCCTAACAACAGATTAAGACAGCAGATTTTCATTAACAATTGCTAGTCTGTAGAACATTTTAAATAGACTAGGATATTTGATAAGAAAGTCAGATGATTTCTTGAGTCTAACTCGCATCACTATCGACACTCAATACGCCGCATTGATTATGCAATTCATCGCCTCCGTAGCATATTTCCTTATGTCCAGCTTTCTCCCACTCTTCTTCAGCAGCGAACTCAATGAAACGCTAATCAATGCGACTTACTGGGCAGGTGTATTCCAGCTCATAGGAAACACTGCCACAGCCCTCGGCGCCCCATTCTGGGGATACATGTGCGATAGAATAGGTGTGAAGAAAGTGCTTCTCTTCACTATCATGGGGAACACAATAGGCTACACTGGAATGGCAATCTCCAACAGCATCCCAAGCGTTATGTTCTTCAGGGGGCTGCAGGGTTGTTTCGGTGGTACTAGCACAATAATGTTCTCTCTAGTGGCATTAGTAGTGCCAAGAGAAAAGTTGAAGATGGCCTTAAGCTACCAGATAACGGCTATGACAATGAGTCAGATAGCCGCCCCGGGAATAGGAGGAGTAATCGCCTCAATACTCGGTTTCAGGTTTACATTCTTGGTTTCTGCCATACTCTATCTGAGCATAACACTCATAATTTTACTCATTAGAATTCCTCCACCTGACAGAAAACAGACTGAGGGAGGCCGTTTTAGTCTGTCAGATTTGAAAACAATTTTGCCTGACGCGTTCTCTCTAATTCTAGTCTATATGACCATGAATTTCATAACTCCCATTGTTACATGGTTCCTAGGATCAACGGGAATCCCTTATAACCAACTACTCACATTCACGGCTATAACCACAATCATCAGTGGCTTAGCATACGCTGCTTCAACACCTCTACTCACAAAAGTTATAACAGATAAGACTATGCATCTGCTGTCAATCATAGCCGCTGCTGGAATATTCGCTACTGCCTTTGTCAAAGAACCATACCAGTTCATAGTATTGCGAATCTTTATAGGAGCTGCCCAATCTGGGATACCTCCTAACCTTCTAGGAGGAAAATCTGGAAGAAAAGGAACTTCTTTGGGCGTATTGAACTCTGCGAGATTCATGGGTGGAGCTATAGGACCTTTCATGGCAACCTCGATTCTAGGCGATGGTTCATCTCAGAAAGTACTGATAATGTTCTCAAGTATGGCGGGAATATCCCTCATAGCAGCCCTTTTTATATATCTGACACACACTAAACGTATCAAAGCATATTGAAGTCTAAAATCCACTAGACTTCGCGTGTTTATAATCATATTTAAAATGTGAACATAATATAAGTTACCAATAGATCTTTGGTTCATTTATTCAATCGAAAAAAAGAAGAAAAAAAGGGTTGTTTAGGCTATTCTATGCCCATTCTTTTAGTGAGTTTAACTATGATGAAGATCACTAAAGCCACTATTATGAACGTTATGACGGCTGCTAAGAAATCGCCAATTCCAAAAACCTGATTCATGATTGTAACTGTGAGGGTTGAAAGGTTTCCAATACCTGGCACGACAAGACCTATTATTGGCATTACCAAATCCTTAACCAACGCCTGAACTACGCCACCGAGGTAGAGACCTAAGATAAATGCAACTGCCATTCCCATGACCTTGTACTGCGAAAGAAAGTCTTTAAACTCGTTCATCATTCCCTTCGGCTTTGGAGGAGCGGGAGGAGCCGGCTTTGGCTCAAGTAACAGTCGAATCTTCTTTAATTCATCTATCATCTGATCGTCTTTAGACATTTTCATCATCCTTGTTTTGTAAAGTCTTTAGCTCTTGTGCTAATAGTTAAATCTTTTCTAGCACAAGAGCTTTTTCCTTCAATCCATTCATCTCTTATCTTAAACCTCCTGAGCAGTAGGGATGAAAGAGCGCGCTAATTACTTTAGAAAAACGTTTAAGATTATTCATATGAAAGTAAATCCATGGAAGACTATGAAGAAAAACTAAAAAAGTTCATGCAAGAAAGCAACGTCCAAGGCGAACATCTACATTTTGAAGGGTCAGTTCACACAGTTGAAGATGCTTGCATGGAAGCGAAAGCCCAACCCGATGATTTAATCAAGACTATTTGCATGATGACAAACGAGGGAAAAGTTATTGGAGCTCTAGTCTTAGGTTCAGATAGGGTTAGCACAGAAAGTGTGGCAAAGGCTCTAAAAATCGAAAGACCTCACATCGCCACCTCTGAAGAAGCAGAGAGAATGGGATATCTCTTAGGCGGTATGCCTCCCTTCGGATATGAAGCAATATTCCTGATTGACCCAAAAATCATGGAAAAGAATACAGTTTACGTTGGAGGAGGAACTCCTAACGCCCTTGTTAGAATTACCACTAAAGAGATTCAGAGAGTTAATCAAGGAATGGTTGTAAGAATAAGAAAATAGTCCGCACTTCCATATTATAGCACATCTTCATATTCCAAGAAATTTTCTAATCAGAAATATAACGAAGTCACCCAAGAATATCGCTGTCACGAATCCTATCGTTATGAAGATGAGCATTGGAACTGAGAAGATGGTGAAGACGCTTTGTGGCAGTCCTTCTATTTCTTTAGGAGTAAGATCCTCTTCCTGAATCTACTTGAATAGTATTATCCTTCCATTCTCTTCAGCAACCATATCATAGGGTTTAATCTTCACTTTCTCCTTCTTAATGCAGAAGATGAGGGAACCAATCTTCTTGATGGCAGATTCTTTCTCTACCCCTTCAAAGAGCTGCGATCTAGTCCGCATCTTCCATCCTAGATTCGAGAGAAAAGCATACGGTAGTATACTTACTGAAGACAGGAGAGAATTGTTTAGTATAGATATTGAGAAAAACGGAAAACTCTGTCCTAAAAGAGGTGCGACAATCTTTGGAGGCCAAGGCATAGCTATCGTCAAAGCTATAAACATCTTGGCGTCTGCACCGCCAAATAAACCGACGAAATAAATAACATAGAATATCGCAATGGATATCGAAGTGTATATGGCGAAGTTGATTAGTTGGCCTAGAGGATTAGATGCCAAGAAAATATCTATGCCAGATAATATTGCAGCGATGGGTAAGAGGATAACAAAGACGACGTTGGACACTCTTCTTTCCTTGTAATCCTGAATTGACGAGAAACTTAAAAAGAAAAGACAAGCAATGATTTTTGCTATCTCCACGAAGTCAATTATATTCATCTAGAATCATTCCACGTTCTGACGTAGCAAATACGGAATTAGAACTTAAATATCTTACCAAAAAATTTACCGCTCATCGTTCCGAAGCATTGAATCCCATTTGTCCAATAGATGTTATCGTGCAAAGTTCTTTGGAATATTTTTTCTCCTTCCTAAAAATTCAATTATTAAAAAAGGAAAAGACTAGCCTTTGAATAATCAAAATACATCCCAGACCAATTCTTTAGAGAGTATGTGCCAATATGAAAACTAGCAATTTGAAAAAGTCTTATAAAAGAGGTAATACCAATAGATATTCCTAGCTAATACGCAAGGAGAACTAGAATGCCCATTAGCCAAAGAAAAAACCAAAAAGAAATCGAAACAGAAGGAACAGCTAAAGAAAAACAGTTAAACAAAGAAGTTGTTGAGCAAATTCTTCTTGAAGCAAGAATAGTTGCCAGATGGGCAAAGAAACCATTCTACATTTCCTAGATAACAAGACCTCCAAGAATGGGAGAAAGAGGCAAAATCTTTTCTAATCTCAATTTTTAATTAAAGAGATTATCAGTTAATTTTATAGACTGTGTGCTTGTGAAACACAACACATTGTGAAAAAAGGGATACACAAAGAACTAGACAAAACCTGCCATTAGGGTAGGTCCTAGCAATCCAAATGCGTAGGTAGCTAAAACCATTGGTCCCCATGTTTTGTAAACCATTTGTATTTTCGAATGATAATATTCGTTGGTTAGGATTAGGCAAAGGTGCATAGGGGAAATCGCATAGCCGATAATAATGCTCTGATACATTAGACTAACCATTGAAAGAGGTACATTTTGGAATAGGGGCAAAACCAAGGAAAATCCAATGGCTATTCCACTTGTAGGCATCGCTGCGACAAAGCCAAGTAGGAAAGGGAAAACAGTGAAGAAGAATATCGATGGAACGCCTACTTGCTGAAGACTTACGAAGATCTCGTTAAAAGCCTGGGTTTCACCGATTACACTTCTAAAGACCATCACACTGAAAGTTGCTAATACAAGCCCCCTATTCAGTCCCTTCCAAACAGTTTTCGGGGCCGATCTAATACAACCCCTCTTGATTAGAAAGACAGATAATATGCCAATGGATAAAGCAATAGGAAGCCAAAGCCCTATTAGATTTAGCACGACTGCGACCAGAATTGGCGCCACTCCAAGAATTACTGTGGTAAAAGAGATACTTCCTTGGTCTCTACTATCTCTAACTTTAACTGTGCGAATGAGATAGATACTGCCAAGCAAAGTCATAAACAAGAATGTTGGAACCTGTAATATTACAAGACTGTAGATATTGATGTTCGCGATTCTAGACGCTAGCACAAGCGAAGACGAGATTGTAAGAACGAAAAACCAGATGTGCCTGAACCATAGGTTTACGAATGTCTTCCTATCGGGACTTAACCCCAATTCAGTCGCCTCTCTATCAATCAGAGGGGCAGATACGAGGGCTCCGCCAGGCATAGGCATAATCCCGAATATAGCTGGAATCAAAGCTATCAGCGCTTTACGCGGCAGAATCTTCCTCAAAGCCTGAATCATATCTTGAATGAGCTGGGTTTCTTTCAAGACGAAGCCTAGTATCCCAATCAAGGCAACATCTAAAATAAGCTCGTAAGTTGCAATATCTTGAAAAACTGAAAATAGTACTTTGATAGCCTGGTCAAGAGTTACTCCTGACGTGATGCCGATTACTAGCGAACCAAGTAGAATGGCAACGCCAAAGTTAACCTTACGGCTGGCAAGAATAATAATCAAAGCAATAGAGCTGAGAACTCCTATAGTTTGTAACAAATCCAACACCAAATCCATAGAGTTTTCTAAATTAGACAATGAATGTTGATTTAAGCATTCCCAACAAAATCAAGCACAGTGATCACTCTCAAGACTATGAGCAAACAGATTTGTAAAGTACACGCGCTTCTTTTACTGCTAGATCTCAGTCTAGAAACTCATTCTAGTCTTGTCAACTACGATTATTGTCAACTGATTTTTCCTGAAAAGAGCAGATATAGAATCGATGAAAGAAAAAGAACCTGACAATTCGGCCTCCACCATTAAAATCATCCTTTAATTTGACAACGGAAGAAGATGACGGTTGTACTATCACTAGCTATTTATGATTGAAAGATGAATAATCTCTTTGGAGGACAACTCTTTTGGAAAGCATAAAAAGACTTGAGATAGGCGACATTCTGTCACCTAAAGTCCAGATCACTCCCGAAACACCCATTTCTAAGGTCGTCGGCATCCTAAAAGACCAGAATGTGTACGAAGCATTCTTAGAATATGAAGGAAAGATCGGAATGTTGACAACCCGCGACATCCTCAAAGTGTCAAACATGACCGTGGAGAAAGCTAGTTCTCTTGCATTCTTCGTCCCTCAACTCACTCCAAAAAGCACCATCGGAGAAGCCGCAAGACTGATGATGGAGTACCGAATTCGAGCTCTACCAGTAGTCGAAGGTAAAAAGTTCATAGGTGAAATACTAGCGCTGTCAATAATCAATATGCTAAAAGGAAGCAATTTTTCAAACATCAAAGCACAAAGCATAATGACTGGAAATCCAATAACTCTGGACAGTGAAGACTTAACCTCAAAAGCCCGAAGTCTAATGATCAGAAGAAAAATTGACAATCTTCCTGTTCTAGATAAAGGAAAGCTAAAAGGAATAGTAACTTCGAACAACATTGTCCTCAACAGGATTCAAGCGACAGAAACAATCAATAGAGACACGATGATGTCAGAGGAACAAAGGAAACTTGAGTTTCCGGTAAAATACGTCATGGATTCTAATCCCCTTACATGTGGAGCCAACGATAGCATTGGCGTCATACTAGACGAGATGATTAAACAAGGAACTGGCTACTCGATAGTCACATTGTGGGAAGAGGTTCAGGGAATCATCACTTATAGGGATTACATGAAGCTCCTAGCAGAGCAACTCAAAGCCAGTGATGTATCAATCTATGTGGTTGGTCTGCCGGAAGACCCGTTCGAGGCTGAGATGGTCAAGTCAAAATTCACAAAGACGGTCGAACTACTGAAAAGAAGCTTCCCCTTTATAGAAGAGGCAAAGTCTGTTATAAGAACGTCCACCGAAGAAGGTAGAGAGAGAAAAAGATTCGAAGTCAACGTTTCAATAGTGACGCCAAGGCGGACATTCTCTTACTCGGAACAAGGTTGGGAACTATCCCAAATCTTCGATGCCCTCTCCAACAAATTGAAGAAGATGATGACTCAGAAGAGGTCAAGGAGAACCAAGGAGAAAGAAGAATAAAATCTTCCTCTCTTCTCTTAAAGTCAAATGAAGCAGTCCAGTTGACGAAAACAATCTTAGACATTTTTTATACTTTCACAAACCCAACTAGCCAGAAATGAAAAATAATCAGGCGAAAGGACATATTATTCCCGAGCTTCCAGAATTCTCATTATTAACTAATGGCTCTATTTTTTAGTTAGCCTACGAAGATTGGTCTCTGGGACAGTAGCATTGGCAGGGGTAGTCTTCTGAAGGGTTTATCCTTGACTATTTCTCTTATATGCCCGATTAAGTCATTCAACTCGTTACTCTCAATCTTGTTTAGCTCTCTGACTCTGACAGGCAATAGTTTGGACTCAGCTTCTTTTTCGCCTATGCAGATTATGTAGGGTGTCCATTCTCTCTCAGCTTCTCTGATTCTCTTTCCAACAGTCTCTTTTCGCTCATCGATGTCAACTCTAACTTGGTTTTCCTGGAGCTTATTGGCAATTTCTTCGCATTTTCCAAGGTATTGATCAGAAATTGGGATAAGCCTCACCTGAGTAGGGGCAAGCCACAGAGGGAACCTCGGTACTCTGCCTCTTTGTTGCTCTCTATAGGCTTTCTCCAGAAGAGCGTAGAGGCTTCGCTCTATCGCTCCGCTGGGACTACAGTGTAATATTATCGGATGCTGCTTCTTACCCTGTTCATCCACGTAGTTAATGTCGTATCGCTCACCATTTTCCACATCAATCTGATCAGTCGATAGGGCTGAAGCCTTATCCAAATTGTCTACGAAATTAAACTCCCACTTTAGAGTGAAATAGAAGAATTTTTGGCTCCAAACCTCGGCTAAAACTGGCTTACCGAAGGCTTTCACGAGATCCAAAACGAATTCCTTGTTCTTCTCGTAGAATTCTTTTGTGAATCTGATTGCCAGCTCGTAGTCATCTCGGTCTAACTCTAAACCTTCCATTAGGACATCTGATGACAGTTTAAATCTGACTAGTGCTTCCCTCTTTGCCTGATCCAAGTCAGCGCACATCGCGTGTACATCGGGCATCGTGAAGGCTCTAAGTCTCCTGAGACCGACTAATTCGCCACTTTTCTCTCGTCTAAAACTGTATCTCGTCAGTTCGTAAATTCTCAAAGGCAGTTGCCTATACGAGAACTGCGCGTCATGTACCATTAGAAACTGGCCGAAGCACGCTGAGAACCTGAGGAAAAAGTCTTTATCATCGGATTTGACTACGTACTGCCTCGCTGGAAATCTATGTAGATAGTCAGCTAGACTTGGATGCTCAAAGTCATACATAATCGGTGTCTCAACTTCCATTCCTCCGTACTCCACCACCTTCTGAGTCACGAATTGCTCCAAAAGAGACTTGATCAATCTTCCTTTCGGATAGAACCTTAAGTTTCCAGGATCGCTCCCAGGCTCATTGTCAGCGAGTTCAAGCCTTTTCATTAGCGTCACATGAGGCGGAACCTGCATAACCGCTCTTACCTTTGACATCTCATACTTAGCAAATTTTCCCAAATTCTCATTCTTAGAGAAGTCGAATTTGTCAGCTTCTGTAAGTCTACCAGTAGAATCTAGGACGAACCACTCTGACTGCAGCTTCTCCTCAGCCTTCAGCGCATCTGAAACCACTTCCTTAGTCTCAAAAGTAATCGCAACTTCCTTTCCTAAGCCTTTCTCTGGCGCATAGACCCGTGACTGCTCCGCGAGAGGATGCCCCTTAATCGATATAGTAAACTGCTTATTCCAGCCGAAGGGAGCCCTATACGCCTCTATTTCCCGCTCCCTAGCGTATCCCTCCATCTCCCTAATCAACTTCAGAGCCAAACTGGGTTTGGCTAGATTACTTGCTAAATGAGCGTATGGATAAATGAGGATCTTGTTCACTTTGAGTTTCTCAAGGAAAGACTTTACATCATCAATAGCCCTCCTAGCCAACTCTTCGTTGTCATCTGCTTCAACAGCAACGAATAAGACGACTATTTCTTCCAGTCTTGTCTTCTTCCTCTCAACTGACTCTGCAACTGAAACCTCCTTCTCAACAGGTTCATATTCTATAAAGTTAGAGTGAAGTTGCAAAATTCTCATAGAATCACCCAATAAAAAACCAAGAAACAAACCATTAATCTTCACAGCAGATAACTAAATGTCTCTACGCCATTTCTCAATCCTGCGGTCGTCCTTACTCAGCGTTTTATACTCCTTGTAATGCTCCTTGCACAGATAACCTCGCTTCGACTCGCTGATCTTCAGTCCAGCTGACTCAACTTTATCCATCGAAATAGACCTTATCGCAGGTTCATTGCAGTTTATCACGCAACACTTGACTCCTTTATCAATTCTGCCCATACGAACCGCCACTTGACCGTATAACAAATAACTAAATGGCTAATGTTCTCACATAAAGAGTTTTCCAAGAGGAACTAATATGACTGATGACAACCTTCCCAACAACCCCGGAGTCTACACACTGATCATCAAATTATCAATGGAAAGCACCATTCAAGTTGGCCGTCTAGGACTAGAAAAGTTCCATAAAGGTATTTACACCTACACCGGCTCCGCACTTGGGCTAATGGGTGCAATAAGCCTCAGAGGAAGGATAAGACGCCACCTATTACCCAAAAAGAAGAAACACTGGCACATAGACTACATCCTTACCTCAGAATCTGCAGAAATAGTCACAATAGTTTATTCACAGACCAGCTCCAGGATTGAATGTGAAATATCAAAAGCTATAGAAAGATTAGAAGGTGCCACCACACCTATAGCTGGCTTTGGATCATCCGACTGCCACAAAGGTTGCAGATCTCACCTTCATTATTTTTCAAACTCAGCTTCCAAGAACCTAACAAGAAGAATCCACAAGATACAAAAAGAACTACATCCAACTACGCAAGTCCTACAAATAAGTCTTAAATCAAATCAGGAAGACAAGATGAAACCATAGTATATATAACCACTCTTCGTAATTGGCTATCCAATTTTTTCCACTTTAAACGAGTACAATATTCTTAGGAGAGTTTTCTAGCGATCTCTTCCAAAAACTTCTTTCCATTCAGGAAAGCTGCTCTTCCCCGATCAGTAATTTCATAGTATTTTCTATCAGGTAGTCCACTAACCGATTTTCATTGACCTACTTTAATAAAACCCTCTTTTTGAATCTTATAGAGGACGACGTACACAGTCACTGTTGCTGTAGAGAAACCAAACCTCTCATTCATTCCCTTGCTGATCTCGTAGGCATACATAGGTCTTTCCATAAGCATCTTTAGAATGTAAAGCCATAGATTCTCTTTAGTAAGCTTAGTCACAAGCCTCGAGAAAGCCAATGCTACAAGTCTTCCTTTAATTTCAGAGGTTAATAGAACAGTTAAAATCAATTTATCTGAAAAGGAAAAAATATTTTGTTAGCACAATTGCGATTTAGTATGCGGAATGTCTCTCAGCCTTGGCTCTTACTTTTGATATGCCCCTATGAACCGCGCATGAAACGCAATAATACTTTTCAACCGCGTGTCTCGGCATATACGTTCCTTTCTGCCTCAACTCCTTAGCTAGAGCCGAGTCTACTAGAGAAGAGAAGACCGTGACTCTCTTCGCCTTATCCCGTGGCACACGCCCCCCGCACATACTGCACTGCACATACGACGATCGTCCCTTATCCCCTTTAGATCTCCCTCTGCTTTTCCTCTTCTGTGGCATTCTTAACCCTTCCAAATCATATAAATCTATCTTAACTTAGACCTCTCAAAATAAGTAAAACAGTCATTTATAAGGAATCCCTATCTCAACTTATAACCTTAACCATTTAAGACATAGAATCTACATAACCAAGCAAAATCATGCTTACAAGCCAATCTTCTAACACCTAAAGTTGCTAATCCTAGAATCATTACTTAAATAGGACTGCTGCGGACATTTATTCAAAAATGCGTAATACGCAGTGATCAGATGTCAGATGACAAGGGTCTAACAGTCAAAAAAAATGAAGACTTCTCACAGTGGTACACACAGGTCGTTCAGAAGGCAGAATTGGCAGATATCCGATACAATGTAAAGGGATTTGTGGTTTTCAGACCATGGGCAGTCCTGATAATGAACAAAATGTTTCAGCTTCTTGAGCAGGAACTGGAAAAGAAAGGCCATCAGCCAGCACTCTTCCCTGCTTTAATCCCGGAATCCAACTTCAAAAAGGAAGCTGAACATGTTGAAGGCTTCTTACCCGAAGTTTTTTGGGTTACCGAAGCAGGGGGCGAAGGCGAAAAAATCGATGAGCGCCTCGCTCTAAGACCTACCTCTGAAACTGCAATGTATCAGATGTTCGCTCTATGGATTAGAAGCTGGAGAGACCTCCCCTTCAAAATATATCAGAGATGCCAAGTCTGGAGGTATGAAGGCAAAGCTACCCGCCCATTCATAAGAAGTAGAGAATTCTACTGGATAGAAACTCACAACGCTTTCGCAACTCTGGAAGAGGCTGAAAAACAGGTCCAAGAAGACATGGAGACCACTGACAACGTGATCCACAAGGAATATGCCATTCCCTTCCTCTTCTTCCAGCGACCTGAGCACGACAAATTCGCAGGAGCCGTGCATACCTATGCCGCAGACACTCTGATGCCAGATGGAAAGGTTCTGCAACTTCCTTCAACACATCTCTTGGGACAGAATTTCTCAAAATCTTTCGAGATAAAATTCGTAGACAAGAATGGAGAATCGAAATACGTGTGGCAGACCTGCTATGGGCCTGCCGTATCCAGGATAATCGCAGCGGTCATAAGCATGCACGGAGATAACAAGGGGTTAGTTCTACCTCCTACAATAGCGCCTATTCAAGTGATAATCATCCCAATAATCACATCCAAAGAGAATACTGAAATTGTCTTAGCTAAGTGCAAAGAAATTCTAGAGAGCCTCGAGAAAGCCGGAGTCTCACCAAAGGTCGACGCTGATGCGGAGCGTACACCCGGTTGGAAGTTCAACTACTGGGAATTGAAGGGCGTACCATTGAGAATCGAGATAGGACCAAGAGACATACGAAGTGGTCAAGTGGTAATCGTCAGACGCGATAATGGAGCGAAGCAGTTCGTCAAAGAGAATGAGGTAGTCAACAGAGTCAAGGAAGCACTAGAAGGAATCCAGAAAAGTCTCAGTGAAAAAGCTTACAATTTCTTAAACGATCACTTATACGATTCACAAGACTACGATGAAGTAAAGAAGATACTGGCGGATAAAGGCGGTCTAGTGAGAATAAACTGGTGCGGCCTTGAAGAATGTGCTGAAGAAATGAAAAACGAGACAAACGGAGGCGTCATACGAGGCACTCTCCTAGGAAAGAACGAAGAAGCAAAAGGAAATTGCATCAGATGCGGCAATACCTCAACCCAAGTAGTATACATATCCAAACAGTACTAGCCAAAAGTGTTAATAAAATTGTGTAATAAAGGCGTTGGATATGAGCCAGATACTATTTGAGGATAGAAGCGTTGAGAACTGGTTGAATAGGCTGAAGCTATCCACTGCCAAAATGGTACGAGAGCATTTGAGTCTCTTCACGAGGTGGCTGCGAACTTCGAATACAATTTTCAGCGATTACACGCCAAATCAGCTGCTGGAGTTCCAGAGAAACGTCGATGGCAAACACAATTATAATTAAAAAAAATTAAGGTCAGAATCCTCATAATGCACTAATAATTTCTGAATTGAGATGGCTAGATAAAATTTTGGTGAGCTTCAAGTCGTTTTTTGTTTACTAGCAAGTACTTAAAGGAAAAATAGGTCTTTTCAACGGTAGAACTAGAAAGCGTTGCATGAGAGCAGGAATAGGATACGTTGCTAGAAAGAACTGGCCTGAGAGTAAGAGCTAATCCCCTAACTCTTCATTCAGTCAGTTTATCAAACCCTTCCCCCCAAGGTGAAGGGCTTTATATAGCACGCGCAGGCATGAGGTTCAGAATAGAAACGGGCTAGCCGAGATAATCCCGGCTGAATCCATTACTCGATCACTCGTCTCCAGGGATACCGTTATTATTAGCGCGGGAACAGTGTATAAGGTTCGAAGGTTAGAAATATTTTGGGAACAAAGCAAGAGAGACAAATCCTCGGGTTGAGGAGAAACGCCCTCACCATATCGATCACGGAATTCATAGCGGGCATGGGTATATTCCTTACCACTCCATTCTGGTCAGTCTATGTTCTTTCCCTAGGCGCTTCAGTGACAATGGTTGGCGTACTCGGCACGATTTCAGGCCTATTCACCGCAGCCCTCATGTGTCCAGTAGGGTTGCTGTCGGATAGGATTGGCAGGAAAAAACCTGTAGTAATCGCAGGATTCATCGCATCTCTCGGACCCTTCTTGCAATTCCTCGCCTCTGACTGGGTTCAACTCATTCCAGGAATAATCTTGGCCTCGTTATTCCAAGTGATGGGCCCTGTAAGACAGTCCATCGTAGCCGACGAGCTTCGACCCGAAGAGAGGATTACAGGATTTGCCGCGTTCTTCACGATAATAATGCTGCCGTCAGCTTGCATGCCCCTAGTGTCCGGATATATAATGGATCAAATTGGCCTTAGCAACGGTATGAGACTGTGCCTCATACTATCTGGCATTCTCATGCTAGTCGCCAGCATCATAAGGGCAAAGTTCCTCAAACAAGAAAAGAAAGACCCTCATCTCGCGGCTGAGAAGGGGCGCACGAGCCTGAAGGCGGGAATAAAGGAGATGTTCGAACCCTTGCTCGTACTCAGAGATCTCCGTATCCTCATTGCTGGCTCTGTCGGAGTCATGTTCATATTCGGCATTCTCCAATCCTACTCATCCGTATACGTCGTTGACGTGTTGAATATCTCAAAGACAGACTGGGGCCTGATATCAACGATAGTCGGCTTCTCAAGTGTCTGCATTAGAATTCCCATCTCAAAACTGACGATAAAACTGGGTAACCGAAAGGCAATAGTCCTCAGCAACTTTGGAAGATCAATCTATCCCATAGCATTTGTATACGCTCAGAACTTTCTAAACCTCACCTTATTTGGCATAGGCTACACCATAGCCTTCAACATAGGATCGCCAGCATATCAAGTGCTGATAACAGAATTGGCACCTGCAAGAATGAGGGGAAGAGCTTATGGAGTATTCGGAATGATGTGGGGTGCCATGGCTCCCTTGTCTACGCCCATAGGCGGAGCAATATGGGAAACTTGGAGCCCACAGTGGGCTTTCTTCCTTGCAAGTCTTTCTGGACTATTATCAAGCATCTTCCTATACTTCTTCCTCTGGAAATTTAATAAAAAGTCTGACGCGATTTGAGCGCACACTTGCTCTGTGCTGCTCCAGAGGGTTTTATGCAATGTCTGGTATTGTCTAGCGCGCTAGAATCAATCCAAGCCTTCTAGATTAGCCTCTCTATGATCTTCTTTATGTTTGTGACCCCAAGCTCAACTCTTGACAAACGACTCTTAAGTTCCGCGTGCGAAAATAAAGGATATTTGAATTCAACTACTAAAGAGCCTTAAATTTTGAGAAACGCCTTTTGCCAAATACTAACTTAAATATCTCTTACTGGTAAGTATTTGCTCCAAAACATCAGATAGGCGATATCTGTGCCTATAGATCCAGTGCCTCTTCTATCAACTTTTACTATTGTTGCGTTAGCAGAGTTTGGTGATAAGACACAAATTGCCAAATATTAATTTCTTGAATAGATTTTAGTTGCGCTCATTAGAAAAATTCCCTAAAAACGCCCTCTTTTTCCCCTCTGAACATATTCTTAGCGTAGGTACTCGAATCCGATAACGTCTCTATCTCTTAGGTTGTACCCTATTATGAACATAGAAAGAGGTGATTTAGCCTCTAAAAACATCTTAGATTACTTCTGAAGTACCTATTTCTCGTACATAATACTGCTCCCGTAAGGGAGCTTTATAATTACCTGAGAATCTGTTCCAATTCGGGTCTCTTCCATAAAAAAATCCTATGAAAGAGAAAGAGCAGTATTAAAATTTAATTTTCCCTCTCAGATGTTAACTTCTTGTTGGTTTCTAAGCAGTTTTGTAAGGGTTTCCTCTGTAATGATTTTATTCTATGAAAAGGGAAAGAAGGCATAGCACATTCTAATTAGCTAGGTGCTCATACCAGACATTAAAAAGGTATTAGAGTTTTTATAGTGCAAGTGCTTTAGCGTTTTATCGCGATTGTTCCCAATTCTTTCACGGTTCTATCTAGCATTACCAC
>JAUPKU010000217.1 GCA_030837285.1 Thermoproteota archaeon
AACCAGCCTTAGACTCTTCAGTCATAATCAGGAACATTCCTCCAGCAACACCTCGCTTGACACCAAAACGCTCTTCAGAGATAAATTCTCCGTCCATTACGGGGATTCTCCAGACTCTTCTACCCACAAGTGTATCTCGAATCTGATATCCGTCACCAAAGAGGCTTAGACTTTTTCCAGTCTTCAATCTCTTTACCCTGGATTCTCCCATACCATCGAATACGGCTGTTGTAGGACAAGTCATCACACATTGTCCAATCCTTAGCATCATCTGAGCCTTCAACAAGTTACCCAGACGATGATACATTTGAATGAGAACTCCGGGTCTTCTGTCTGGAGTCTCATTTGGTGATACCGTTCCTTCTATACCCGCCTCAGCTGGAGACATGATTATTGACGAAGCAAAACCAACGGCTCCTTTTGCTGACATAAGTGCCCATTCTTTTGTAGCAGCTGTTATTAGTATACGTCCTACCCACATCGGAAAAAGCTCGGAAAAAGTATTTTCAATCCTTACAAAATTCCCATTACCATTTATCTTTATTTGAAAGTAGTCTTCTCCATCATTCTTAATTTCAATATTAACTCTTTCTTGAGTCATGAGTTGCTCTCCCAAATTTAGAGAATCTTGAATTCTAGACTAATTAATCATGAGTATCCTTAATTATCTACTTAAAAAACATTCAATATCTATTTGAAAAATATTAAATATTCCTTAAAAGGCAGCTTTAGAATTATATATGCATTTTAATATATTCTGGTGTAGAATAACTATGAAATAAAAGAGACGATTAGCGGATAGATAATAATTGTTTCGAACTTCTTCCTAATCCTTTCAGAAAAATGATGTAAAATACTATTTTGAGATAGCCTTTTAAAGTGTTCATGAAGAATCTAAAAAAGGGAGAGATAATAGATTTGAAGATTCTTATAGGTCGACCTTTAGGAAGTCTACTCACGGATGTTTCTGAATGGAAGAAATTTGCTGAGATTGAATATGTAGAAGCTCAAGATGAGGCTTCTTTGACTAAGCAAATAGTTGACGCTGATGTTTTAATCATAGGACGTGTACCTGCGACATCAAAGATCATTGACGCTGGGAAGAAGCTCAAGATGATCCAAACATTCTCAGTTGGATATGAGAATATTGACGTAGAAGCTGCTACAAAAGCTGGAATTATGGTGTGTAACACAGGTGGGGTTAATGCTGAGTCAGTTGCTGAGTTAGCTTGGGGACTTATTCTCGGATTAGCCAGACAAATCCCAGGTGGGGACAGATTTATGAGAGAAGGGAAATGGGGGCGTTGGATGTCAGAAAAACATGTACTTGTTCGGGGAAAAACATTAGGTATAGTAGGCTTCGGAGCTATTGGACGTATAGTAGGAAATATAGGCCATCTTGCCTTCAACATGAATTTACTCTCTTATGATCCTTTTGTCACCTCAGAAACCGTTGAATCCTTCGGAGGAACACTTGTCTCCATGGAGAAATTGATGAAGGAATCGGATATAATCTCAGTACATGTCCCCCTATCTGCTAGTACACAACACTTAATTGGTGAAAGGGAACTGAGGATGATGAAGCCTACAGCCATGATTGTTAATACTTCCAGAGGAGCTGTAGTAGATGAGGTGGCATTAATAGGATGTTTACAGGGGAATGTCATAGCTGGAGCGGGACTGGATGTCTTTGAGAGCGAGCCTCTCTCGATGGAGAGCCCTCTTCGGAAGATGGATAATGTGATCATAGTTTCACACATAGGCTCATGTCCAGAGGCTCTTGCTAAGATGAACGTGGTAGGAGTGGATAATGTTTTAAGATTCGTTCGAGGAGAAATACCAATGAGGATAGTTAATCCACGATACATCATAACTTTAGCCAATAAACAGTAGTTTTCCAGTTAAACTGGACAATTCACTCTACTATTTTTTTTTTCAAAATTCTAACCTTATCTTTGTTTATTTGATTCTTTTCTTTTTTAAAGACAGAATTTATATCTGTCTGATTATGGTTTTGTTAGGAGGAGATTATGTTTTGAGAGGAGGACAAGCATTAGCCAAAGTTTTGAAAATGGAAGGAACAGATTTTGTGTCATATTACCCTTCGGTTCCAATGGCCCAAGATATGGTTGATGAGGGATTAAGAGTTGTAACGACAAGACATGAGCGAACAGCTCTTGCTATGGCTGACGCTTACACAAGACTTTCTAAAGGGTGGAAAAATGGAGTTGCAATGTGCCAAATCGGGTGGGGTGCTCATAATCTCTTAGGAGGTTTGGGACAGGCATTTGATGATCTCTCACCCATATTAGTCATCCCATGTGGTTACCCAATGAGCCGTCTTGACCGAAGAGTATGGGATTCCACTACCAATCTGGCGTGTGTTACTAAATGGTCCGCTCGAATCAGCAATGCAAACTATATTCCAGATTTGGCTAGGATAGCCTTTACTCGGATGAGATCTGGGAGACCAGGCCCGGTTCTACTTGAAATGATGGAGGATGCCATACGCGGGGAGATACCTGATGTTGATTTCTTTTATGAGCCTGTTAAAGGTTGGAAGAACCAGGGGAATCCTCGTGATATTGAAGTTGTTTCGAGAGCACTTCTGCAGGCAAAGTCACCATTTCTCTTTGTCGGAGATGGTGTGCTTCAAGCTGATGCTTCAGAAGAACTTAAGGAACTTGTAACTCTTGTTCAGGCACCAGTTGGTACTAGCATAAAGGGTAAGAGCGCTTTTCCAGAGGATCATCCTCTCTCCGTCGGGATGAGAGGCAGATCATTCTGGATGTGCATGGGTAGGGCGGATCTCGTATTTGGGCTTGGAACGAGTCTTTCAGGCTCTTTTGGATCGCCGGTACCTCCTGGAAAAACTATTGTATTATGCAACATAGGTGAATACGATATCAATCTGTATCATAGAGTGAAACATGCTGTAATAGGCGATGCTAAGTATGTCTTAAGACAGTTGATTGAAGAGGTGAAGAAGCAAACCGGTGGAAGAGGCAAGCCTAGAAATACTGAACTTGAGGCTGAAATAGCTAGGGAGAAGGAACTCCAGTTAAAGGCATGGATGCCAAAGTTAATTTCAAATGAAAAGCCCATAAACCCTTATAGGGTAATCTGGGATATGATGCACACATTTGATATGCAGAACTTAATCATTACTCACGAGTCAGGAAATCCTAGGGAACAATTAACGGCTTTCTGGGAATCTACTCTTCCAAGAAGCTATCTTGGGTGGGGACAGACGACGAATTTAGGTTTTTCATGGGGTGCTATGATGGCTGCGAAGTTAATGTATCCTGAAAAGCTTTGTGTTAACTGGATTGGCGACGCTGCTATGGGTCACAATTCTGAAGACATGGAGACGGCTTTGAGAGAGAAGCTGCCAATACTGACTGTTGTTAGTAACAATTCAGGTTATGCCGTATATGGTCCAAAAGAGAAGACTTCTCTCCCCAAAGGTCTTAATGTTGTGTCACCGAGTTCTGTTATAAGCTATGCTGTTGTAGCTGAAGGTTTAGGATGTTATGGAGAAAGAGTTGAGGAACCTGATGAGATAATTCCGGCATTGAAAAGAGGTATCAAAGAAGTCAAAGCGGGAAAGCCAGCCCTTATAGAGGTAATAACGAGTCATGAGACCAATACCGTGAGTACTAGAATTCCCATTGGATACAAGCCTGGCGAAATCTAAGATTTCTCCACTTCTTTTTTCATGCGCATTCTTCCCTTTGAACATTCTTTAAATTGACTGTTTAAAATAATTCGGTTTATATGAGTCTAGAGCTTACATAGAAATTCCTCAATTTAGAGATGATTTATGTGATAATAACTCAACAAAAATCATCAGATGAAATCCGGAAG
>JAUPKU010000023.1 GCA_030837285.1 Thermoproteota archaeon
GATAGATGAGTGGATTTAGTTTGGTGCGCGAGTACTAAGTTTAGGGTTGAGGAAAATTATGCAAAAACCTCAACCCCATCCTTGGCTTTCTGGTTCATGACCATTGTCTATGAACAATTATACAATAGTATCGACTTTCATATAGGCATGTGTGATTGTAATACTACTATTACAGCCGTTTATATTTTTCATGAGCGCATGCGTACGCTTTCAACCTAGATGGTGATTAGAGAAATGACAATATCCACAATAATAATATCCGAAGAAGAAAAGGAGACTTTGGACATAACTGGAAGAGTAATCATTGCAAGATCGAGTAGATACAAAGACAATCTAGGATGCAACCAAGACATGTTTGGAGCAAATGTAACATATAAAAAATATTTTCAGCATCCTAGTAGAGTTTATCTTTTTGGATATTGCGTAATACAGTTATTAGAAATTGTGAAAGAAGACAAGAAGAAAATATATCGTTACGAAATAAAGAAACAATTACATTAGACCAAAGAAGATCTATCAATAATAAAACACTTGTCAACATTTTCGGCTAAAAGAGTCTAAGTAAGTTTTTGTTTAAAACTAATATGGTTGTATGAATATTTCTTCATGTATTGAAAAGGAGTTTCACGTCAAAGTCAACTTCCCGGGAGAAGACAAGACAACAGAAGACCTAAACAATATCCTTGAGACAAACAGCTTAGAAATGGCGTCTGCCACGCTGATAAGCATAACCAAAGAAAAAGAAAACAGGAAAATCTCGAAAGCATAGAAAAAAGAATACAACACCAGTAGACTTAGATAATGGGCAATTCATGAAGGTAAAAGAAACAATTTAACTTCTGAAACGCGCGCTCAGTTGGCCTGCGCTAATGTTGCATGTGCTGCTGGGGTGAGCTTAAAGCTACCAACGGACCCCGTAACTCTAGGGACTAAGTCAATCAGGATCGAAGTTGTCTGACCTGCAGTCACTCGTACTCCTCCAGGAACTATTGGAACATTTACCTGTCCACTTTCGACTACAGCCTTGTCGTTGATTCCACTGTATGTCACTATAGCTTTAGTGATATTGAAGCGTCCAACGTTGTAAAGACTTGCTTGTAGAAAGGTTTGACCTACAGTCTTGTTAACGTCGACTATTTCTAGGAGGCTCATGTTGACTCCACTGACGTCAGTTGAGATCCACCCTGACTCATCACCTGCGTCGGCTCGGTGGATCATGATATTATTGAATGTAATGTAGATGGCTTCTGCAGGTCCCCAGTTTGATGGAGGATCCGTCATCTTGAGGGCCAATGTCCCTGACCCGAATGTAGTATAAGCGAGTACGCCACTTCCAACTAAAATTATGATAGCTTCTAAACAATAATCAATGTTGCTTTCATAATCAATTGCTTCTGCGATTGATTTGTGAATGAATTAAAAATAAGATTTGTGAACTGAATATTTCAATCAAGTACCACACTCGCACACGCATGCTATCGTCAGTCAGTATTTTTAGTTCATAAATCGTAATAGTCCTGGTCTAATCTATTCATAATTGCCAATAGAACTGCCTAGCATAGGATGAAGAGGGGTTTTCTAGTTTTTCTCCTCTTCTTATTTCCTCTTTAATCGATCGAAAAGAGGCCTAGAACTATTTCTAGAATTGCACCGATTCATACACATCAACACCTACAAGAACCGCCACAACATCTACGATCTCTCACAGAAAAAACTCATCTCAATCTACTTCAAACCAGACGGAACAGTATGGTGCGAGCTAAACGAGTCACTGGACTGCAAACACGTTGAATTTGCACTAGAATCCCCGAAGTCCAACGAGCCCTAAAAGAAAAGAGTTGGAAACATAAAAACAATAAAGACATTAAAGATTAATAAGAAATAAACATAAAACAACAATCAAAATAGCATGCGTGTTAAAGCAGGAAATGGCGACGTAAAAGATGAAAAACAAAGAGAATATGAACAAAAAATATCGCAGCCTGCATAAAATGTGGTCATAAATTGTAATGCTCGTGACTTGCAACTTTTTATCGTTTATTTTTTTCTTGACTTATTTCTCAATAGTGCAATCATTAATATTCTTCTAGACTGAACAAATTCTGTTGATCTACGACATTTTTTAATTAAAATTCTGGCTCTAAGAGACAATTTTGTATAAAGCGAATCCATAATCCTAAGGTTAGGATTTAAAAATGAGATAGTAAAAGCTTCTATTTTCCCCTAGAGATCAAATACTACGTTGTGCGCCCTTGATTGACTCATGTAAGAGGGAGTAAAAAAGCTTAGAGAATATCTGAATTGGAACTAGATCCTAAGCGCTCTAACTGGGCAAGCATCAACACATTGGCCGCATGAAATGCATTTTTCCTCATCAAAATTGACTGTATGATCTTGTTTGAAGCTTATGACATTGATGGGACAGAGAGAGTAACATGCTCCGCATGAAATGCATTTTTTCTCATCAATCTCAAGTTGCTTCTGGACTGTGACGATGACTTTTCTCTTTTGAAACGCTTCAACCACTTGTTCAACATGATCCTGTGGAATTTCAAGCAATATCTCCCCCCTAGTAGGCTCAATATGAGCTCTAAGAATGTTCAAGGGGATACCTTGCTCAATTATTACCTGCGAAGTAATTGCTTGGTCAACTTGATTCTCATTAAATTTAAGTAGAACTCTAGTCATGAGCGTTTCGTCCTCCTATAAGCTTAGAAATGTCTTCTGACGTGACTATCCCAAGAACCTTCTCAGTGCTATCAATTACTGGAAGGGCAGAGATATTATGTAAAGATAGTTTTCTTGCAGCCGCCTCAACGGGTTCATCTGGTGTAGTCGTTATGACTTTCCTCGTAATTATGTCAACTAGTTTTTCTCTACCACTCGCAACAGCTCTTGTAATATCCCACGACGTCACTATTCCAGAGATTTTTCCTTGAGAATCCGTGACAATGATATGGTTGACTGACCGACTTATTATTTGCTCTGCTACATCTTTTATAGAATCGTTTTCCTTACAAGTGACTGCTTGACGCGTTAAAGTGTCAACGAAGGATACTCCTTTAGTCTGTTTCATAGGTTTAAATTCAGTGTCTGTTGGTAGTCTCTCAACTGGAGAAGTAAGATAGAATGAAGAATCTTCAATCCACATCTTCAAGGTCTCTGCAATGTCTTTAGCCTTCTTCAAGCTTGATAATGGACTTGCTTTTACTTCCCTATCTCCAATTTCTATTTTACCAGACTTTAACTCTTGGTAGGATACTTGCCTGAGAATTGGTCTATCTCTGCGTGGTACACCATAATCAATTATATTCGTTAATACTTCTTCGTCGCTTATTCCCGTCTTCTTCGCTAATCCTTCATTCAATATCGGTATTGGAATACCAATGCCAACATAGAGCGTAGTTCCATACTTTGTAAAAGACGCTCCCTTAATGAATTCGCTCGTCATCTTCTTGCAGTCCCCTCGAACCATTATTGTTCCAAACTGGCTCTTAGGCTCATGTTGCGTTCCCTCGCCTATTACAAATCCTTGAGTACCCCCTAAGAAAATGCGAGTTCCAATGCCGATGGTTTCATAATCAGGGTCATTAGTTAAAGGGTTAAGGCAGCCTGCTCCAGAGAAAGATGCATTTCCAAAGTTTGGAAGAAGTTTTCCCATATAAGTGTAAATGATTTCGTCTCTTCCATTCGTCGCACAGTTGTAACGCTGATAGCCATTACGAAAATTCAATAGCTGAAATTGATTCAAATCATCCTTAGTTATAGTCGTATCAATCCTTGTACGCGGATAACAATCTGTTCCATACGCTGTTGCCCTGAGCTCAACCTGCTTTCCATCAATTAAATCCTCTATGATGTGGCCTCCTCCATATTCGAAGGGTCTCGTCTCCGACATAATCGAGGCACCTATGTATAAGTCAGCAGCAGCTCCCGGATGGCAAATCTCAACGTCATTAATCCAAGCCTTCTGTATCTTAATTGGTGGATCAGAATGACCAAGGTTTATTATTGCTCCTGAAGAGCACATTGCTCCGAAGGTTCCCGTTGTAACTACGTCAACCTCTTTCGCTGCTATTTTCACTCCTTTCTCCTCAACGAGCTTAGTCATCTCGTCTGCAGTGATGACTATTGCATCTCCTTTCTTTATCTTCTCATTGATCTCTTCAACTGTTCTTAACTTCTTTTCCGCCAAGTATATCATGCTCCTTGGAACACTTCTGGTGATGAAAATAGCTCATATAAAAAATTTTATATCAACATTATAAAAAATTACCGAGGATAATATTGCCATACCTTTTTTTATCCTTCAACCGGATTATTTGAAGAATTATTAGTTTGATCAAAACGTTTCTCATTCGAATACTACGGCAAAAGTCTTTCTGGCGCTCTTGGAAATAGCGCCGCCTCTCTAACATTCGATATATCAAGAAGCTGCATTATGAATCTTTCAATGCCAAGGCAGAATCCCCCATGAGGTGGAGCGCCATACTTAAAGAACTTGGTAAACCAATCCATAACCTCAATCGTCATCTCTTTTTCTCTCATCTGCTCCACAATCTTATCATATCTATGCTCCCTCTGACCTCCAGATGAGAGTTCCAAGCCTTTGTATATAAGATCCACACTTCTAGCCCACTGAGGTTCTTCATCAATTCTCATAACATAAAAGGGCTTAACCTTGAACGGAAACCTATTCACGAAGAAGAAGTCACTACCAAACTTCTCTTTCACGTACTTCCAAAGGATTACTTCAGACTCTCGATCATAATCTTCTCCAAATTCAACATTCTTTCCAAACTCCTTAAGAACGTCATATATTTTGGGGAACTGCAATTCTGGAAAAGGCGTTTTTGGAATCGAAATTTCTTTTCCTAAGAGATCCAACTCGTCCTTACACTCTTCTTTAATCTTCTGCAATGCGGCAATTAAAACGCTCTCTTCTACCCTCATCATATCCGTTTCATCATTCATGAATCCGAATTCTACTGCACAAGCTCTATGCTCACATAGATGCCTTGGTGTATGACTTGGCTCGGCTCTCCAATTCGGCCCCAAATCAAATACTTTATCGAATCCTGCAATAATCAGCAATTGTCTATGAAGCTGAGGGTCTTGCCTGAGGAAAGCTTCTCTGTCAAAGTAGACTACCGGAAAGACTTCTGCTCCACTTTCAGAAGCACTACCCATTAGACAGGGTGTGAAAACTTGGAGATATCCATCTCTTCGTAAGCATTCTTCAATTCCCTCTACCATTTTAGCCTGAATTTTGAAGATTGCGGCAGTTTCAGGCCTTCTCAGATCTAGAACTCTCCAATCCAATCGAGTATCTAAATTTGAATCTATCTTTCCTGAAACATCTATGGGTAGAGGGGTTTCAGCCTTACTTAAAATTTCAATCTTACTTGGGATAATTTCTCTTCCCTGTGGCGCATTCTTCCTTTCAACTACTTCTCCCTGAATAGCAATAACATCCCATGGGTTTAGACTTTCTGCGATTTTAAGAATTACTTCGTCCACAACACCCTTCTTAATTGTGACTTGGGCTATTCCTGTTGAATCACGAACGATTAAAAATTTCACGTTGCCAAGATCCCGCACTACATTTACCCAGCCAGATATCGTGGCTTCTCCAGTTTTAAGCTCTCTTGTTAGGTGGGTTCTCTTCAGCAAAAACATCCCACTTTAAACATTCAGTTTTGTATCAAAGCTCTTTTCTAAAGTAGTCAACTTAAAAACTACAGTATTTTTGTACTGGTTATTGTCTTGCTTCTCTACTTCCTATTCAGATTCGTCTTCTTGAGTCTCAAAGGCTATTCTTAGAGTTATACTTCTTACGTCCTTAGCCAATTCTTTAAAGGTACTCACTTTCAAAGGTAGTCTTCTTGGTTGACCTGCTAAAATCACTCTTGTCTCAGTGCTTCCATCAGGCAACCATATTTTATTGATTGTTGTTATTGGAACTGGTGCAAAGAGGTCCTCAAGGAATTTCCTCACTTCTCCTTTCTTCTCCAGAATTCTAACTTTCTTACCTGTACTCTCTTGAATATCTCTAATAAGTTTACCACCTGAAGTTAAAAACTTAGGTAGGTCACCTTGTCCTACAACTATGGCTAGTATATTATCTACATCATATGCATTATGAAAGTTAACATTCTGTAATGAAGGATTCTTCTCCTCAAGTTTAAGTAGTAGCTTGGCTATTTGAACATCCGTTTCTGTTATCTCGCCTGACTCAACTTTATCCTGACATTTCTGACAAAGTATACCGCTCTTTATACAGAAGTTGCACAGTGGTGTATTCATTCTTAGTTCTCCCTCCTGACATAGAAGGATTCGGGAAGTCTGTTCTTTTAGATTATTTTCATAGGACCATTTGAATTTTACTGGCGCTAGATGGAGTTTCACCCTCATTATTATGCATACGTTTGTTTTATTTATTCTATCATCTTTGACATTGAAATTTGACAGAAGTACGCGCTAGTTTTTTGCAGTTTTGATATAGATGTCAATAGCTTCGTTTTGGCATAGTGTCATGCAAGCATGGACGTAGTTCGAAATGGACTTCCTTCCAACGAACATGTAATTATCCTTACCAGCCATCCTCTTATTCCTCTACGTCTTCTCCTATATTTGTCTCTTGTCCATAAATGCCTACTTACTTATAAATAAATATCTTTTTTATGTCAACTTATATCCTCTTTAAGTAAAAATTCCGTCTAGTCAAAGTCATTTACTCAGCTGACTGTTTTCGAGTTGTGATAATTGATTATGAAGGTTGATTAAGTATCCTCTTTTTCATTAAGAGAGAGAAAAATTATATGAAAAGTTTCTAACGAGTTCTTGAAAAGGGAAAAGCAAATATTAATCCATTCAATTCCATAAATAACCTAATAATGTTTAAGGAGAAAACAAAGGATGCCTATTACTGATCTTGTAAAGAAGCGAATAGCCCAGCAACATCGATTATATTTAAAGATATGCAGAACTTGCGGTGCTCGGAATCCCCAAAATGCAGTAAAATGTAGAAAATGTAGAGGGACAAACCTCCGCTGGAAGAAACGAGAGTTAGGAGCTAAGTAACCCTAGAGTTTAAATCCCCTTTAATTTTTCATAAAATTCGATTATTACTTTAGCTTTTTCATCTTCTTCATTGAGAGCAATTATCTTCATTTGCCCATCTACTTGTTCGTAATTCAGTATTTTATCTTCTATAAGTGGCTCTATGACCCGGGCTACAGTAGATGGTGATAAACCTAGTAAACGGGATAAACCTGCTTGATTATACACTCTCCCTCTATGGTCAAGGAGATGCTGTATTAATCTTGTCTGAGCCTTGCTTCCGAAGATTCTTGTAAGACTAGTCATTCTTCTTGTCTCCTTAGGAAGGCTTTACGAGCGTTCCGACGGCTTCGCCTTTGACAACTCTTATAACGTTTTCAGGTTTTAGGCCATTAATAATTCTTGTAGGAATCTGTGATCTTTCAACAATCTTTATGGCTATAGGATCAAAAAGCTCATAACTTCCTGCGTGTAATTCACCCATTAATGATTGCTTCAACAACTCATCCGTTTCGATTACATCGAGTTTTTTCGCATTAATATCGACTTTGGGATTCGCGGTGTAGACGCCTTCAACATCGGTTGTATTTATGAATAAGTCGGCTCGAATAGCTTCAGCTGCCAAAGCAGCGACTGCATTTGTTGACTGTCCTGGCTGAAGACCACCAATGACTATTATTTTTCCTCCATCAAAGGCTTTTCTCAGTTCTCCTAAGCTGGATGGAGGTTCTGGAAAAGCTTCATCTCCAAGTTTAGTGATAAGAAGTTTTGCATTAATACGTGAAACATCTATTCCTAAGAGGTCACAAGCAAATTCTGAGCCGCCTAATTCTCTAACTATACTAATGTATCTTCTAGCTTCGCCTCCTCCTCCTGTAACTACGACTATTCTATGACCTTCGGCTCTAAGTTTACAAAATAATTCTGCGTAGACTGAGATTATCTTGGAATCTAGATCGGAGGGGAAAACGTGTCGTCCTATTTTAATTACAAGTCTCAGTGGCTTGTTTTCTCTTATTTCTTCCTTTTTAACTGACAATTTCTAACACTGAGAAATTCTCTTTATTTCTTGGTACCTAATAAGAATTTCAGCTCTATTGTAAAAAGTACTCTAGTTCTGAAAGCCTCAAACCGCAATTAGAAAGTATCTAATTCTCTTTATTCTTGTTAAGACTATACTTAAGTGGTAATACTTTAAAAAATGAGATTTTCTTTCTAGCTGGCAATTATTCGTAAAAGGTAATAACAATCATTCTAACTTTTTTAATGAGTAATTATTCAATCAGCGATACCAACTTCAAAAAAAGTGAACTTTAACTCCAAGATTATAGTAAAACTATTGTAAAATGATTTTTATTAAAAATAAGTCAAACCGAGTGAGATTTTCTACAATTTAATTTTATTTTATATGAACAAGATAATTTAGTAATACAAAAAAGTTAGTTGTTTAAAACTGTAGCTGTGGGATAAGAGATGCTGAATGAATATTAATTTTGAAGGAAATTATATATAATGCCTTTGGGTTAGCTTCTTTGAAATTCCATAAACTGAATGGTGTTTAATTATTTTGTCCGAGAAAAAGAGTTCCCTCTTAAAATTTAAGTTAAAAAAGACTCTTGACACTCTTGCCTCTAAGGAGGGACGTCATACAGAGCTTATCAGTTTGTACGTGCCTCGGGAAAGACAGCTAAGCGATGTGATGAATAATCTGCGATCGGAGTATAGTACGGCGTCGAACATTAAGTCGAGGACGACGCGTAAAAATGTTCTAGATGCTATTGAGAGGGTTATGCAGCGTCTAAGGCTCTTTAAAGAAGTTCCTCCAAATGGATTAGTCCTTTTCGTAGGGGCGATACCGCAAAATGGCATTGGGAGCGAGAGGATGGAAACATACGTCATTGAACCTCCTGATCCAATTAGTATATACTATTACCGGTGTGACCAGCGTTTTCACATTGAAGCTTTGCAGGAGATGCTGAAAGAAAGGAACGCCTATGGAATCATTGTCGTTGACGGAAATGAAGCTACAATAGCAACTTTAAGGGGGAAGTCTTTAAAAATAATAAGGGAAGTCACATCTGGCTTGCCGGGAAAACATAGGGCTGGAGGGCAGTCTCAAAGACGTTTTGAGAGGGAGAGGGAGATGGAGGTGAATGAGTACTTCAGGCGAGTAGGAAATCATGCTAACGATGCTTTCTTGGTAGAGCCTGATATGCGGGGTATTATAATAGGCGGACCGGGACCAACGAAGTCCGATTTTGAGAATGGCGAGTACCTCCAGTATACCCTAAAGGGTAAAATCCTCGCAACAGTCGACACAGCCTATGTAGGAGAGCAGGGTTTGAAGGAAGTTGTTGAAAAATCTCCTGAGATTTTCAAGGAGGTTCGTTACTTCGAAGAGAAGAAGCTGGTCCAAAACTTCCTCTATGAGTTGGGACATGATACGGGGCTTGTCACTTACGGGGAGAATGAGGTTCGGAGGATTATGAACAAGGGCATTGTAAGGGCTGTCCTTGTTTCTGAAGAGTTTGATGAGACAGTTTTGACTGTTGAATGTTCCAATTGTGGATTTTCCGAGAGGAGAACCGTGAAACATGCTAATCCTCAGAATCTTGAGCAAGAAGTCGCAACAGCTCAGTGTCCAAAATGTTCATCAACCACTTTAAAAATAGTGGAATTGAAGGATGTAATAGACGAGCTAGCAGAGATAGCTGAGCAGACCGGTGCTAGTATTGAAGTAATCTCGACTCAGACTGAGGAAGGAGTGTCACTTAAAGAGAGTTTCGGTGGAATCGCTGCAATTCTGAGGTATAAGCAACCCTAAGTTATTGTAACTCTAATTTGGTGGTCGCACAGTATCCAACATTGTCTCACTTTTATATCTTGATTTCGAGGTTTTGTCCTTCGATGTATTCGACTTCCTTAATGTGAAGGATTTGTTTAACTTCTTCTTCATTCTCTTTTAGGATTGTGATGTCTTTATTCGGAGCTACTATTCTTATATTTTCTAGCGGGGCACTTAGAGGAACGCCTGTCCTAGCTTTTTCTCCTCTTATCTTGGTTAAAGCGTCTATAATTATGAAACCCTGATTTTTCGCATCTATGTCATTAGGAATTCCCTCGATTTCAGGCCATTCAATTCCATGTATTGTCTCAGCTTTGCCTTTGAACAAGGTTTGATAGATTTCTTCAGTAATATGCGGGCAGATTGGGGCTAAAATTCTTGTGGTATTCCATAATACTGTGTAAAGAGTGTATCGGGCAGCCTCATAATCTTCCTCTTCTGTTTTATCATACAAGCGATGTTTTACTGCCTCTAGATACTGGTCGCAGAAATCATGCCAAAGGAACTTCTGAATAGTGTCAGTGGCAACGTGGAACTGATATTTATCAATGCTTTCCGTTACTACTTTGATTGTGTCAACAAGTCCGGCTAAAATCCACTTATCTAGAATCTTCTAGTCTTTATTTTCTTCAAATGAAAGATTATAATCATTAATAAATTGATGGGCAAATCTGGATGCGGACCAATACTTTTGGAGGAATGCCTTATTGTATTTCACAACTTCCCATTTGAAGGGGAAGTCGGAGCCTATGGTAAGTGAGAGAAGAGCTTGTCTAAGAGAATCGGCTCCAAACTCGTCCAATCTCTCTTCGGGGCTTATAACGTTTCCACGTGACTTTGACATCCTATAACCATCTGGCCCAAGAATGTGGCCATTGACTAATACTTCCTTAAATGGTTCCTCATTCGTCAGCATTAGGCAGCGGAAGGTAGTGTAGAACAGCCAAGTTCTTATTATATCATGGCCTTGTTCCCTCATAGTAACAGGATAAGCCTGTTCGAAATATTTCTCATGGCCAAAGTAGCCCGTGATTATTAGAGGTGTTACGCTTGAGTCTACCCAACAGTCACATACATCTTCAGAAGGATTGATGTTCTTTGATCCACATTTTGGGCACTTGTCGACAGGGGGTATTGTTTTCGTTGGATCTATTGGTAGGCTTTCCTTCTTGGCTGGAATGATCTCATTGCAATCTCTACAGAACCAGAAGGGGACC
>JAUPKU010000218.1 GCA_030837285.1 Thermoproteota archaeon
CATATTCTCTTCAGGCGTCAAGCAGAAACGTCTCCATACACTTTAATTGATTTATAACTCTACAAAGATTTAAGAAAGTGTGACATTCAAGTATCAGTAACACACTCTCTACTATGGAGAGGTATCCACTTCCAATTATTCTAGTTTAGCGAGCTAGAAAAAATTAATTGAATGTTAATGTGTGCATATTTTTTGATATAAAACTAGATTATTCAATTTGAATTAGTGCGCTCTCATTCGCTTGCGTGTGTACGCTAAAAAATTGCTTGAGGATTGATGTTTAAAAGCAATCACTGCTCAAATCGTTATCTATAGGTTTTATAGAAATATCATATAAGAACGTTGCATCACTAGCCATATTAGTCTTGGTTTTTGTTTAACAAATAGAGGTTCTAAGTCTATTTTTCATATTGCGATAGTACATTAATAGTTCAGGGTTGAGGAAAAACCAATTGAAAACCGCGCGCGCTGCATACACAATTTTCCATTTAATTTCCATTATAGGCTTAGTAGACTCTAAAAACACGATTGTTAAGTGTAGGAGAGATTTATGTGAGTTCATTAGCTACTGCTTGCAGCAGTTTGTCGGGTTTTATTGGTTTCAAGAAGAATGCATCTGCTCCTTCGATCTGCGCTTTATGATGGTTCTCCTCCGAAGCAGAGCCCGTGATCACGATCTTCTTTGTGTTCGATGGAATGCTCTTTAGCAGGTCCAACCCATTGATATCGGGCAGAACCACATCGATTAAAGCCACATCATAGAACTGGCTGCTGATCTTTTCTAGAGCTTCTTTTCCAGTTTCCGCCGTATTCGTAATATAGCCTTTTCCTCGAAGAATCAGAGTAAAGAATCGCAGAATCGACTTATCATCATCGACTATAAGAACTCTCTTAGCATTCATCATCTGAGTATTCCATTCTTGGTTAATCTTATGATGTTGAACTTTAACCTGTGTGATTGTGCTTTGACAGTTACATGCACTTTTGAATTTTCGTTGATTCATCTTTTATGTAATGGGAATCTGTATCGTGAATACAGTCCCTTTATCCACTTCACTATCAAACGAGATCTCCCCATGATGCGCTTCCACAATTCTCTTGCAAACTGCAAGTCCAAAGCCCTGTCCCTTCGACTTGGTGGTGAACATGGGTTGAAAGACTTTAGACTTGACTTCCTCAGGTATGCCAACGCCCGAGTCTTGAACATTGATGCAAGCAAACTCTCCCCTTTTATAAGCTTTGATGGTCAGTTTGCCTCCATGTGACATAGCCTGCAAGCTGTTTGTTATCAGATTCACGAGCACTCTCTTCATCATAACTGGGTCAACCTTCAAGTTCCGTACATCCTCATCAACTAGTATGGAGACCTCAATATCTTTGGGCTGAGGAATAGTTGATAACGTGCTTTCGATCAATTGCCTCAAATTAGTTTCCGTATACTCTGGCTTTAGGGGCCTAGCAAAATCTTGGAGATCGGAGACGATTTTATTGATATATTTCGACTGCTCTTCAATCGCGTCAAACATTTCTCTAATTCCCGCTTTCTCTTCAGTAGGAAGCGAGGAATTGTCCACAGCATTCTTTCCAATGTAGATCGCCCCCTCTATACTCTGCAATGGATTACGGATATCATGGCCAACCATACCCGCTGTCGCTCCAATGGCCGCTAACCGCTCAGAGTCCTTTAGCTTCCTCTCAAGGCTATTATGTTCGGTGACGTCTCTCGCAGCTGCGAACACGCCCTGAATTTCGCCAACATCATTTCGATATACTGTGGCGTTATAGTGGACTTCTGATACTTTACCTGATACATGTCGTATTGCTAAAGGGTAATCTCTCACAAAGCCTTCGTTAAAAACACGCTGATAGCCAGCTCGTGCCTTCTCCGGTTCTGTAAAGTAATTTGAAAAGTCGCTGCCAATCAACTTCTCTCGGGATCGGCCTGTCACCTGCTCCGTTGCTTTGTTAACGTCGGTAATTATGCCCTTAGAGCTAATGGTCACTAGAGGGTCAAGGCTTGCCTCGATTAGGTTCCTAACGTACACAGCAGAGTCATTCAATTTCTGAGTTCGCTCTTCAACAAGCTCTTCAAGGTGTTTAGCATACTCCTCATTCTTCTCTTCCAGCCTCTTGTGTTCGGTGATGTCGCTTCCGTAAACATTTACATATCCTAAGTCGACAACAGGTGTGAAGGAGAAGGCGAAAATCCTGTTTCCGTGACGCTCATCAATTTCTTTCAACTTACCTGATTTGAGAACGTCTATGACTATTTGACGCCAGTTCTCAGGGGCAAGCTGTCCGACTGAACAGATCGGTTCTCCTAGTAATGACTGACAGGCCGGATTAGTATATACGATTGTGCCATTTTTTCCAATGCGGAGAACTGGATAGGGGTTCTGATACGGGAACAAGGAAATATCTCTAATCTCCTCCTCAACTTCTCGCAACTTCGTGGAATCGAAGTAATAGCAGATGACGCCGTATTGATTATCCGGAAGCGTCATGCGGTGGAGCTCCCACTCGTAAGATTCAATGATTCCAAGGTCGTGGCGCGGGTTAGTGAAGCGTGGCGAGTAATATGCCTCGCCGGTCTCAAGCGTGTGACGGAAGTTGGCGATGATGTCTACAGCGACGGCTTCGGGCCAGAGGATGTGCATAGCCTCGGAGAAATCGCGACCAACCACGGGTCTCACGTTTCTGAAGGCTCCCTTCTGTGAGCCGACGTTCATCTGGGCGATGCGGAACTGCGAATCAACGATGTAGATGCCGAAGGGGGCACGTTCAATCAGCTCGGAAAATGTTTTCTGGTTCTGGATGATTTGCTCCTCCGTTTTCTTGCGCTCCGTAATGTCCTCGACCAGCGCTACAGCCATTACCGGTTCTCTTTTGTCCCCCCGGATGGGGCTGCCTATCAATCGAACCCATATGATTTGACCATCTTTGCGCACATAGCGCTTCTCGATTTCGTAATAGTCACGCTGCCCATCGATCACATCCTTGACAAGGGGTAATTCAAGTGAAACATCATCTGGATAAGTAAACTCGGTGAAGCGTTTGTGGTCAAGCTCTTCCGCCGTGTAACCCAGCATTCGATTGAACGCGGGATTGCTTTGAAGCACCTGGCCCTCCAGATTACCTAAGACAATGCCAATCTCTGCTGATTCGAAGACGGTGCGAAAACGTTTCTCACTCGCTCGCAATGCATCTTCAGTCTTTTTCTGCTCAGTAATATCGCGCACTACCGATACTGACCCTATAATCTTGCCATCCTTATTTTTCACTGGGCTGGCACTAACTTGGCGATATTGGAGCTCGCCACTTGCCGGAGTCCGAACAATCTCTTCCTGATTCCTCACCACGTCCCCATTTAAAGCGCGGAGAGGGGGTGCTTCTTCCACAGGACGTGGGCTACCATCAGGACGCAGCACCTCAAGATTAGCAGCCAGCTTCTCGACATCTAACTCGACAGATCCATTCTTTTCTGTAAACTCCTTCAAAGCCGTTGGATTAGCCAAAGTAAACTTCTTTTCGGTGTCCGCAAACCATACCTCATCTGCAATGCTGTTTACCACCGATGCGAGTCGATCTTTTTCCTGTTGAACAGCCTCCTCCGCTTTTCGGCGCTCAGTCATATCTCGGAATACGAGGACAACGCCAGTGGTCTTTCCATCCTTGTCTCTTATCGGCGCTCCACTATCATCGATGGGAACCTCTGTTCCGTCTCTTCTCACCAAAATCGTATGGTTAGCTAATCCTATGATGAGTCCTTCATCAAGAACCTTCGCGACGGGGTCTTCAACGGTCTGTCGCGTGTGCTCGTTGAGAATATTGAAGACCTGTTTCACGGGCTTCTGGTATGCTTCGCTGAGAGTCCAACCGGTCAACGCCTCGGCCATACCATTCATAAACATGACTCTGCCGGTTGCGTCAGCTGCTATGACGGCATCCCCGATACTTGCCAGCGTAATGGACCAACGTTGACCACTTTCTTGCAGTTCTTCCTCTGCTTTCTTGCGTTCGGTGATGTCTTCGAATATGGCTGCAAAGTAGCCTTTCTCCACGCTATATGCAGAAATAGATAACCATTTTTGAGCTTGCTGCGAGTAAAACTCAAGTTTTACTGGTTGACCGCTGGAAGCCACTTTCTTGTAGATTTCCAGCCTCTTGACAAAGTCTTCACTTGAACCACCGTAAACCTCAGAACCCCTCTTACCCAGAACAGCCCTGCTTAAACCCATAATCTTAGTAAAAGCATCGTTAACATCAAGGAAAACATAGTCAATCATTCCATCCTCTTCCACGGTTTTATAATAGGCAAATCCTTCATTCATATTCGTGAATAACAAGTCAAGATGAAGCCTATCTTGTTCAACTAGATGCTTTGACAACGTAATTTCACTCAAGAAGCTTTATACTCGTTAAAATAAGGTTTATTCCTTTTATAAATCACTTTATTCTATAGTTAGTTTTTCCGTGACACATACATTCACCGAACGCACATGAAATGCGGGCAATCGGCAGAATCGCCACCGAGTTAGCGCACTTCTTATGCTTTATAATTGAAAAATCCAAAAAAGTGGAGGTGGTATATTATACAGCGCTGTACGATCTCCTCCGGGCTACAAGAATAATTGTACGAAGTACAAGCGTTCGTTTTAACCATCATAAGAAAAAAAGGTGTTGGTATAAATTAGCCCCTTGAGGGCTGGTGTCCTCCTGGCTTTCATATGGCCTGAAATACAAGGACTTGCGGGGTCCAGTTGTGAGCTTTGTCCTCAGCTCACCGCTTTCTTCACGAGGGCTCTGATCCGTGCCTCTTCGGTGGCAGTCAACTCCGTCAGCGCGAAGGCGATCGGCCACAGGTGATCTTCGTCGAGGTGCGCCTCCTGGTTGAAGCCCAGCGTCATGTACCTCTCCTTGAACTTCTCCCCGCCACGGAAGAAGCAGATAACATCGCCATCCTTGTTAGCGTACGCGGGCATCCCGTACCAGAGTCTCGACGAGAGGGCCGGCGCGCTGGCTTTGATGATGGCATGGAGTCGCTCGCCTATGACGCGATACGGTTCAGGCATCGCGGCGATCGCCGCGAGCACGACGCTCTCCCCGTCCGCCTTGTCCGCATGCGAGCCGGGCTTTTGTTGATTGAGAATTATTTCTTTCTTGGTTTTTTCCATAAGTTATCACTTAATTATTTTTTCATTTTATATTTATCTAGGTATAGATGAATAACGCTCACGATTAAGAAAGTCCGTGTCATTTGTGCTATGCGCGTTGGTTACCATCCACTTTCATACACACGTTATTGGCTCATCGATAGGTAGCGCAGTAACACGATCCCATTTTTGAAAGACCTTGCCTCCAACAGTTTCAGGTCAGTTTTCTTCACATCTTTGAATAGAGGTTTCCCAACGCTCAGAATGATAGGAACCATGACGAGGTCGTATTCGTCGATGAGGTTAAGGTTTGTAAGCTGCTGAACGATTGTGCCGCTGCCTAGTATGGTGATATCTTCCTTTTCCTTGAATTCAAGAATTTCTTCTGGTCTTATTTCATCAAGGACTCTGATGTTTTTCCAGTGAGGTCCTTCCTCTCCGCCTTTAAGCGTCTTGGAAAATACTATTTTTGGGCTGGTATTCATGACGTAGGCCATTTCGGGATATGCTTTTGCAGCCTCCGGAGTCGGCCAGTAGCTTTTCATCATTGTGTAGGTTGTGTGACCAAACATTAACGTGTTGCCGGATATTTTGGCCTGTTCACTGGTGTATCTGTCCCATTCGTCTTCATGAAGCGTTTGAAACCAGTCTATCTCGCCGTTTGGTCCAGCAAAGAAGCCGTCCAAGGTCACGTGATTGAAAACCGTTATTTTTTTCATATTTCTTCACCCTAGCGCGCTTTTCTGTTTTCGAGGACCTC
>JAUPKU010000219.1 GCA_030837285.1 Thermoproteota archaeon
GAACAGTTGTAGATTGAGTATGCATTAGAAAATAAATGATTCCGTTTATTTGAAGAGTCGTGACGAGCTATGAAAAAGTGTGACGAGCTATAAAAAAGTGTGACGAGCTATAAAAAAGTGTATGAGTGATAGATAATCAATATGTCTTTGGAGATTGTTGTTTATGAGAAGGAAGTTAGCCCCTGGAAACTTTGAGGTAATTGCGAGTAGACTTGAGATTCCTTGGTCACTGGACTTTGCACCTGATGGTCGGCTCTTCTTCACGGAGCGAGTTGGAAGATTGAGTACCATTTTTAATGGTAAGATAAAACCTCTTCTCCAGTTAGATGTGGAGGCTCAACCTGGAGATGAAGGCGGACTACTGGGACTGGCAGTAGACCCAGACTTTGTCCATACACACTTAATATATGTGTACTATACGTATCGGGATGAAGAAGAAGATAAGATCTGGAATCGTATCTCATGCTTTGTTGAGGCAGCTGGGAAATTAGCAGCCGAAAAAGTCATCTTCGACAAGATTCCTGCTGGTCGGGTTCATAATGGTGGGCGAATAAAGTTTGGTCCTGATGGTAAGCTTTACGTGACGGCAGGTGAGAATTGGAAACGGGAGCTTGCACAGAGACTTGACTTCTTGGGAGGCAAGATTCTAAGAATGAATCGGGATGGCTCTATTCCAAGCGACAATCCTTTTTCAGGGTCACCAGTGTATTGTTACGGCAATCGGAACGCTCAGGGGCTGACATGGCATCCGGTAACTGGAAAACTTTTCGCGACGGAGCATGGTCCATCAGGAGAAAATGGCTGGTACGCCCATGACAAGATAAATATTATCGAGTCTGGGAAGAATTATGGATGGCCTTATGTCATCGGCTACGGAAAAAATCCCCAATATACTGATCCCATTTTCAGTACCGAAGAGATCACATGGGCTCCTTCAGGAGCTACCTTCTATAATGGTACAAGGTATCCTGGATGGGACAAAGCCCTATTCATAGCATGTCTTAGAGGGGTGCAGTTACGGGCTATAACCTTGAATCCACCATCATATGTGGATATTGAGTCAAATGTTGCCCTTTTTGAGGGAGAATTAGGTCGTTTGCGGGATGTTGTGCAGGGGCCAGATGACTATCTTTACCTATGTACGAGCAACAGAGATGGACGAGGAGAACCTGATAAAGATGACGACCTAATTATAAGAATAAAATCCATCCCTTAGTGAATGGTTGAAATACTAAAAAACATTAAATACTAAAAGTATTTTTCCCAAAACCATATTGGGACAGAAGCTTGCAGCAAACACTCTCTCCAGGTCCCCCTATTTTTGTGGTATTTTGTGGTTATACACTTTTATCCAACTGAAGATTTCAAAGTAAAGAACTGAAACCTTGAAGCTGGAAGCCCGCGCTACAAAGAAGCGCACATAATTTAAGCCTTATAAATCGTCCTAGAATATGAACAACTGAGGATAAATTAATGTCATATATCATCTTTGCCAAAGGAGTTTCCAGTAGATTCGACGAGTTTGTTAAAGAATTATCAAGCGGACTTGCAAGAAAAGGAGTGAACATCTCAAACCAAACATCGAGGACTGGCGAAGTAGCCATGTCGGTAAAATACACTGATGAAAGCGGAGATATGTGTATAACCTCTAATCAACCCGACATTAAAATATCCTACACAGCTTCTGGCGGCCCAGAGACACTGAAAGGCGCAGTAACCGGAGCCGCAGCAGGTGGTGGACTAGGCGTGTTAACAGGCGTCTTAACAGGAAAGACTAAACCAGATAGAGTGTTAACAGGTTTCGCTGGAGCAGTGACAGGAGGCGCTGTGGGAGCATATAAGGGGCATGAAAAGGGAATGAAAGAGAAGATCTCCTTTGCCAAACTCTTAGCCATGACCGTTACAGATTCTGAACGGCGACTACTCAATATAGAACGAATCGAAATCGCAGCGAGAGATAAAAATGCGAGATTGAAAGATAATCTTCTCACAGAGAAGGCTAATGTAGAATCCATGATTGAGCGCTCACTAGGATTGTTAGACTCCATGAAGTCTGAGGAAGAGTCAAAGAAGACAACTGCCGAAGCGAATCATCTTGAGAGGACAGCAAGACTTGAAGCAAACGCCTCCCAGAGCAAAGACCTAATAAACCGAATGTTAGAAGCTGAAAAAAAGCGGTTCGAAGCCGAGTTGAAAAGGATAGAATCATATTATATCATGAGAACTGCACAGGTTAACTCGAATGTCTCAAGACTAAGACATAGAGTGACTACTATAGAAAATAAACTGGCAACATTATAACACGCTTTAGACCTAAGCAGATATGCTGGATGTGTCTCTACGCGCGGTTAGGTAGGTCGGGTTCTATCACCAAACCCTGGGACTCTTCGTTGCACGCCTTCATCAACGGATCTCTTAGTAAACCGTTCACACCCACATTTTTGACATGCACCATCAGCTTTAGAAATTGTGAAAATATGCTCACTTCTCAAATGCCCACACGTACACAAGTCTTGCAGTCTATCTGATGCCACATCATCATCTCCGCTTTCATTAACTATACGTGCACTCTACATTAATATATCTATTAGATCGCACACTCAGAATTGAGTTTCTTGCTAATTTATATTTCTAAATAATAGAGAATTATCGCATTAAAAAGGGTATCAAAAAAATCCAGAACTATACTTGCATTCTATAACAAAGCAAAATTAGAAATGAGAGCGCACGTATGGATGGTACGCATTTATTATCAGTCCAAGAAGAATTAATGGAGTAATAATGAGGAAGATACATTGAACACAAAGAAATTTACAATTCTTCACTCAAACGATATGCATGGCGACTTCTTAGCGGAAGTCCAAAGAGGAGGGGGAAAACTCATCGGTGGACTTGCACTCCTTTCAGGCTATATAAATAAGGTTCGGCGTGAGGAAGAAAATGTATTATACCTTATCTCAGGAGATATGGTGCAGGGATCGCTGATTGACTCCGAGTACAAAGGCATTTCAACTATGGAGATAATGAATTACCTAGCACCTGATGTTGTATCTTTAGGCAACCATGAATTTGATTATGGTCTACCACATCTTCTGTTTCTTGAAAAGATGGCAAATTTTCCAATTGTTAATGCTAACCTGTATGTTAGGAAATACAATAAGCGGTTGATGCAGCCCTACCTCATATTGAAAAAAGCAGGTTTTGACATTTTGTTCATAGGTATAATCACCGAGAAAGTCATGGATTCTCTAAAACAGGATGAGCTAATAAGCAGTTTTATAACCCTTGAAGAAGCGAGTAATGAAGTCGGAAAGATCTGTAACGCATACAAGAATGATGATGTTGATCTGACTATTCTGCTAACCCACGTCGGCTTCGACTCAGACATCCAATTAGCGAAACTCTTAAAACCTGAATGGGGGGTTGACATGATTATTGGAGGGCATTCACACACAGTCTTAGATAAGGCAGCCGTTGAAAACAACGTGTTGATCGTCCAAGCAGGTGTTGGAACTGACCAAATTGGCCGATTCGACATTGTCGTTGATGATGACACCAACAGTATTGTAGACTATAAGTGGCAACTCATTCCCATAGACGAGAACCTAGCTGAACCCGACCTCCAACTTAGCCAATACATAGCTTCATTTCAAGCCGCAGTAGATCGCAAATACAACACGATTATCTGTAAACTTTCCAAAAAACATACCCATCCAAAACGGGAGATAGAAACCTCGCTTGGAAACCTAATCGCGGATGCATTGGGAGAAATTGCGGAATGCGATGTAATGATGGTTGGAAGCGGTTCCATTCGTACCGAAGAAATGGGGCCAATAGTCACATTAAAGGACTTATCAAGCTGCTTCCCATACGATGATACACTTACAAGATATGCCATAAATGGAGAAAAACTGAAAAGAATATTCGCTCACATGATGCGTCCGGATAATCGAACTGGAGAAGGCGAATGCTACCAGGTAAATAGTAAAGTCAAAGCAACCTATAATGATGAGAATAAGCAACTTATGTCCCTTGTAATTGACAACCAAGAAGTATCGAATGCTAGACTATACACTATCTGCATACAAGGCTATCACCTTAAGAATTCAGAAGCAAATCTGAACATAACAAACAATGAACTATTAGAGTCAGGAAAATCTAAAGTGGTCTCTACATCGACATACCAAGTGTTGGAAGAATATCTTCGTAACCATCAAAATATAAGTCGTGAAGTTGAAGGAAGACTTGCTTATGTAGGCTGAGAAGATATCTACTGTTTAGTTTGCTATATATCCTGTCTATCTATAAATTTAAGCTAGCTCTTTGCGCTTGTTTTTTAATAACAAAGGCTATTTTTCTTTTAATGTTGGAAGTTTAATGAGATGAATTGTCACACCGATTGCGATAGATACAAGAACTACTTGGACAATTAAGCTATTTACGACAAAAACTGCGGAGTAGATGATGAGTATCCAAAGGAGAGATAGTGTGAAGAGCTTCACCTTCAACGAGATTCCCTTCCCCTCAGTATAATTTTTCAGATACTTTCCAAACCACCGGTTGTTCAACATCCAAAAGTGCATGCGTTTAGAGCTTTTATAGTAACAAGCTGCAGAAAGCAACAGGAGGGGAGTAGTTGGTAAAATAGGCAGGAATACGCCCACGCTTCCAAGTATGAGAAAAAACGTACCGAATACAAAATAGAGACCCCTGCTAACCTTATTTCTATACGTCTCTTTTTTTGAAGAATTAGGGTCATAAGGGTTCATTATATCTCCTGTTAACATTGTGTATATGTTTAAATCGTTTTTTCTACTAGTCACCGGTGGAAAGTAGAATCGCGAAAAAATGAGAGGAGGTATTATAGAGTAGATGCATTGGTAGCCCGGAGGTTATCTGACAGTACTGTTCAGTCTACCATTCCTTCCTTTTTACCATTGCTAACAAACGCTGTGACTAATGGGCTAGCTGTAAGCCTAAAAATTGTCATTATTAGATGAGTTTGGAGACGGACTTTACAATAGTAAAAGTAAGCCCAGACTAGGATGTGTTAGAAGCTATTAGCACGCGCTATCGTAGGTACAGGGAGTGGGACTGGCACTAATCCTAAAGTGGAGATGTCACCCGTTAAACTCCACATCCATCTTTTTTCTCATACAAGCTCTCAGCTATGTGATATTAAATTTTAATCCAAATTCCAAACTTTTTTTCTACTAGATGTTCAAACTGGTTAATAATATGGAGACATTTTCACAAGTTTCTTCATGATGATTTTCCGGGATAAGATAATTGGCAATTTAAAAATTCCAAACGTTTTCTTTATCTGCTTTAAAAAATCATCAAGGGAATGATTCTGAAAATCAAATTCTTGCTGGGCTTCTTTAGAGTCGTACCAGTCTAAATGATACGTATTAATATCTTGGGTGAAATATTTTTGATCTGGCACAGTAAGTGACAAGGACTCAAACAAACTGGATAAAAATTCTCCCCCTCTTAACCGCCAACCATTTTTTTCTCCACCAGCAAGAATATATGCCTGATTTTTTTGAGTAGTACCAGATTTTAACTTTTCAGCTCCAGTAATCAAAGCAATAGCAACATCTTCAGCCATTATCATCTCAAGTCGCATATCATGATGCATATCAAAAATCTCTTCCATTAGGGGAAATGCGCCTTTAATGGTCAGTGCAGAAAAATTCGGAAGCACACCTGCAAGCCTAAAGACAAGATAGTTATCCACATTTTCCTTAAGAAAAACCTCACATTTTATTTTTGATTCCTCATAATTTCCAGTAACAACCAAAGGGTCATTACGATCGACTATTTTATCTTGAAGTTGGGTAGGTCCCATTACGCTAGCCGATGATGTAAAAATAAGGGGGATGTCTTGTTTAGTCTCTTTAATTGCATTTATTAAATTTACAGTGCCTCCATAATTAACATCCATAGTTAGATCGCGGTGTTTTTTTGAGATTGGAGGAATTATTGCTGCGAGATGAATCACTGTGTCGGACTCTTGAACCGCTTTTTTAATGCTTTTAAAATTTCTTATGTCGCCAAATATTACTTTTTTAATTTTATTTCGATATTTTTGAGCGTCTTTGCGAGTTTTCTTATTATCTATCTCAAATACAATTATTTCATGACCCCGTTTATATGCCTCTTCTATTACTGCTTTTCCAATATTTCCAAAAGCTCCTGTAATCAATATTTTCATTATTTGTTGTTCTCCAGATAATTCCTGTTAGTCATTTAGTGCGCTATTATTATGAAAAATTCCATTCCATGACATTCAAACATACTAAGGAAATATGCTATTTTGCCATTTTAGTCATATCTTTTCGTACTTTCTTTTTTATGTGTGTTTTTGTATGTGCATGTATCTCTAATTGAGCTTAAATTTAAAAGCTGTATCTGTAAACCACTTCGGTTGAAGTCAAGGTGCATGCATCTTTTTTCTGCTAGTGCGCTTTTTCTCAAAGGAATGGGCTGTGGTGAAAGCTTGTTGAATTTTATCTTTGTTGGATACGTATTCACTTGCGCGTTTGCTGTATGATGGATTTCATTTTCGTAAAAATTTTTCCCAAAGGAAAAATTCATGTCAATTCCAAAGGGCTACGACGGTAGGAGTAGGTTGCTTCGCCAAAGTCTCATATGATGCGCGCGATCAGCTATTCGTGGCGGTTTCACGGATGCTTAGGAAGGAATTCCTTGAACAAGACAAGAAAACAGATGAGAAAGAATGGAGCTTCAAGAGAAAACAAAAGCGATACATTGTACATTAATGTTTGGTAGCCTAAAGGTTATTCCACATTAATGTTGAATTACCATTCCTCTATTTTAGCGCACGCTTAAACTCTAATAGTTTTCCCAATATAGCTTATACTGATTAAACCTGCTTTCAACCCGAGGATGAGGAACGGTCCAAAATGACCGTGAAACTTCACAACCTATTTACTAAATCATTCGTGAAACATTTTGAAGCTTGATGTCCGATTAAGGATATTTACCAGTATAAGGAATAATTAATATTTGAGTATAGTTTTCACATTCGCCTAGCCTGCCTATTTGATCGACCAGAAATTAATTAATTAATTGATGTAGAAGTGTTAAGATGACGTTAAAAGGATCCCAAAAGGAGCTACAGCCCTATTTATCTGATGTTGAGATCATTCAACGTGAACTTAATACAAATTTTGAAGGTTTAAGCGACGATGAAGCTAAGCTACGGCTGATTAAATATGGTTACAACGAGCTTACGAGAAAAAAGAAGCGTAGCTTTTGGCTTCGTTTCATCGAACAATTCAAGAACTATTTAACGCTCATTCTTCTTATAGCGTCAGGCTTCTCGATTCTTATTGGAGAAATTTCCGATGCGTTAATAATTCTCTCCATCGTAGTGGCAGCTGCGGGTCTCAGCTTCTTTGAGGAATATCGAAGCGACAAATCCATAGAAGCCCTTCAGAAAATGACTGCGCCGATAACTACTGTAAAGAGGGGAAAAATCGAAAAACAGATTTCCACTGTGGAGGTAGTTCCCGGCGACGTGCTAATTCTTCATACAGGGGATAAAGTCGCTGCGGATGCACGAGTCTTCGAGTCTATAAACCTCAGAACCGATGAGAGCTCTCTAACAGGCGAATCTGTACCAACATCAAAACATATTGAATCTCTACCTAGAGATACTGATCTTGGAGATAGAGCCAACATGGTTTACATGGGAACTATAGTTGTCTATGGCAGAGGTACAGCTTTTGTATCAAATACGGGTATGACGACAGAATTTGGCAAGATCGCTGGAAGTTTAGAGGAAACCGAGGCGAAGACACCCCTTGAAGAACGACTTGACAAAACGGGGAAGAGTCTAGGGCAGCTCTGCCTTGTTGCAGCCGTCATAGTAGCTTCCTTGGGCTTGATAAGAGGCGAGTCACTGGTAGATGTCGTTCTCTTCACCATCGCGCTTGCTGTGGCAGCTATTCCAGAAGCCCTTCCAGCTGTCGTCACCAGCGCGTTAGCCATAGGGACAAGACGAATGGCGAAGCGTAATGCTCTCATTCGCAGACTTCCAGCAGTTGAAACACTGGGTAGTGCGACGGTGATATGCAGCGATAAGACGGGCACTATGACGAAGGGCGAGATGACTGTTAGGAAAGCGTACATTCAAGAACAGATCATGGAGATCTCGGGTATAGGATACGAGCCTAACGGTGAATTTTCGATTAACGGACAGCGCATGGATCCGAAGGATTCTTCTGCTTTGATCCGCGCTTCTGAAGTCATCGCACTGTGCAATGATGCGAAACTTGAGCACAGCGATGCCAGATGGAAGGTTTTAGGCGATCCAACTGAGGGCGCACTCCTCACAGCCGCTTATAAGGCTGGCGTCGATGACACATTCATCAAAGAACACCCGCGCCATGTGGAAATCCCGTTTACCTCTGAAAGGAAAATGATGACTACAGTGAATATCGCTGGAGAAAACTACCTACTATGCTCTAAGGGCGCTACAGAGGTGCTTCTCAACAAGTGTAATAGGATTCATTATTCGCAAGGAGTAAGGGAATTAACAGATTTCGATAAAAAAGAAATCCTTAAGATCAATGAGGCTTTTGCCGAAGAGGCTCTAAGGGTCTTAGCTGCTGCCTACAAAGAAGACATCCTAGACCACAACGCGATTGATGAATCCTCAGAAAAAGACTTGATCTTTGTAGGCTTATTCGCCATGATTGATCCGCCTCGAGAAGAGGTCAAAGAGGCTATACGGAAATGTGAAAGAGCGTATATCAAGGTCATTATGATCACGGGAGATAACCTCATAACAGCCAAAGCTGTGGCCAAGGAACTTGGGATGATTAAAGCGGACAGCGTTGTTTTATCAGGCGCTGAAGTCGAGAAAATGACCGATGCGGAACTGGAGAAGAACATAGACCAACTTGCTGTTTGCGCACGCTTCTCTCCGGAGCATAAACTCAGAATCGTAAAGACCCTTCAAAAACACGGACACGTCGTTGCTATGACTGGAGACGGAGTTAATGACGCTCCTGCGATAAAAACCGCTGATATAGGCGTTGCCATGGGGATAACTGGTACAGATGTTACGAAAGAAGCCGCTGCCATGGTTTTAGCAGATGACAACTTCGCCACTATTGTAGCAGCAGTTGAAGAGGGACGAGGCATATATGATAATATTCAGAAGTATCTGACATTCCTTCTGCGCTGCAACATCGGCGAAATCCTCATCCCGTTAGTAGCCAGCCTCATGGGCCTCCCTCTGCCGTTTACAGCTATCCATTACCTATGGATCAACCTTGTTACAGATGGTCTTCCGGCTATCGCATTGGGCGTGGATCCGGCTGAGCTAGATATCATGGAGCGCCCACCAATAAAACAGAAGCAAAGTATCTTCACCAAGGAAATCAAGCAGATGCTAGTTCTAACGCCACCGCTCGTAACAGTGGTAATTCTTTTCTTCTTCCAAACTACAATCAACGGAGGGCTCACAGAAGCCAGAACCACCATTTTCACCATGCTCATTATCATAGAGCTTCTACTCGCTTGGGGGGGACGAAGCATAAAATACCATCTATTCAAGGTTGGCCTCTTCAAGAACAAGTGGCTCCTCATCGCTATTGCCTCCTCATTCGCCCTGCAATTGGTTGTCCTATCGACTCCGCAATTATATACAAGCTTCGATGTAGTACCTTTGAGCCTCTTAAACTGGTATTACATAATTGTAGCTTCGTTTGGCGTCTTCTTTATTGTCCAATTGTGGCTCTATCTGAGAAACAGACTGTTCAGTTCGGAAGCGCGTTAGCAAAGGATTAAAAACCTTCTATCCACGAAGCAAGGCTACTCTCTATCGCTATCCAAGGTTTTCGACCTGGTCAAAGACTCAGTAGTTCTAATAAAACCAAAGGCGAGACAAGAAATAATCTTCAAGACTGTGCCGACCTTGCGGGCTCTAGCTAGCACTTTACGAATTCAAATCTCCCGGAGGATCTTCGACGTATGCGTCGAGAATACCGTTCCCCTATTTTTTTTCAAGTGTGCATGACTGGCGTTCTCTGTTCGTTGAGACGTTGCCTAAAAAGCGCGTGCTAATGCTTCATTAGGACAGTAGCTTCTCCCTTGGGATAAGACGATTGCTTAAAAGGAGTAATGCTAATGAAACAAGTGAGGTTACAACAGCAATTGAAATGACAATGACCATGACGTATGAAGGAACGAAGAAGGGGACCATTAACGCGGGCAACATAGGAATAACCCCCCTCATAAGTCCGAGAGGCTGATTAGCTCCATCTGTGTTTTCTGAAGGGAACTGAAAGCCATCATAGCGACGGTGGCTGGTAAGACCCCTGAAATGCCCAGAGCAAGCGTGAGAACAACCTTACTTGCCAACAAGCCCAAACTAGTTCCTAGATAGATCCCTATAGCGGTGTTGAGGATGTTCGAAAAGGCGAGGAGAATACTTGCTAGTGACAATGACACCTTCACATAACCCTTATAAACATCAAGTTGGTCAAGGCCAGTTGAAAGAAGATACTCAAGAATCCAGGTATTCTTGTCGAATACAAATAGCATCACCACAGGCGTCGAAAAAATGAGAGGAGGTATTATAGAGCATATGCATTGGCAGCCCAGAGGAAACTTTACTCTGGAGTTAGATATACTCAATTCTTCATGCTTTCCTAAGCTCCTTAAGGATTGCATCTTTCAAAGGTATGTTTAGAACCTCAATCTTGCCTTTCTTAATTCTAAGGTACTGATGTAGATGAATGGTCCGGACATGGTTTCTCCTCTTCTTTTTATTTCATTGAAAAAAGTATGGATCTAGCGGGTGCTAGTTGGATGTTACTATGATGTCTCCTCGAATTTCACCATTAGGGTATTGGTCCGTGTGAA
>JAUPKU010000220.1 GCA_030837285.1 Thermoproteota archaeon
CTCTGCGACTGTCCGTCAGGTAGGATTTGCCGATCAGGCCCTGCAGATGCTTGGGTATGCGGTATTTTCCCATGCGCCGAATACAGACAACGACTGACTTGGCCCACGGGTAGTTCTTCTGCAGATCTGCAAAAGCGTAGAACCCTTCCATGTAGGGCTTGACCTCTGGCAGACGCCCAATCCGCTGCCAAAGCTTCTCCCCATAGCCGTGCACATCGGAGACTCTGATTATGCCGCATTTTTCGTAATTCAGTTCAAGCGCTCTGTTCTTTATTTGTAGCGATGCAACCTCACTAACCTCTGTTTAGTGTTCAAAAAGATGCTGAAGAAATTCTTGGGTTTCTATTCTATCGGGATACCTGCTCTTTTTCCTGCATCCCTCAGGTAATCGATTGCCCTCTGATTCTCTTCTCTGAACGTCTCCTCGTCACTAATCATATGCGTCAGTTCAAATTCCAAAGAGCCATCGTAGCCAACTGTCTTCAGCGTCTTCAGCACACCCTCCCAGTAGATGCTGCCTCTACCAGGTGTGACATGTAGTGGACTGGCAATGTTGCCCAAATTATCCGAGACATGAACATTAAAGATGCGTCTGCCCATCTTCAGGATCGCCATCTCAGATATCTCATCTGCTGACTTCGAAAGGGCAGTATCAAATGTTAAGCCAAGAGACTCTGATCCTACAGCATCTATGAGCCTTAGCATCGCATCCATATTGCTTACGATCATGAAGGGATGCGGCTCAAGAGTGACACGAAGCCCATTCTTTGAAGCATAATCAACACATCGTCCTATTACACTGACATAGTTTTCCCACACGTTCTTCCAGAAGTCAGGGTTCTCAGGCATCTTCGCTTTAAAGACTGGGGCTGTCCAAAGACGCGTGTAATCCATCATATTAAGGCCAATGGGTGGAAAATGTCCCAAAATGTTGATAATGTCTGTTCCAAGGTTCTTGGCGACATCTACCGCTTTTTGATAGATCTCCCATGCTCGCTTGCTTTCCTCGCTATCCTGACTTATCAACACGGAATTAATGGATGTGAACCCCACAAGCTTCAATCCAGTGGATTCTAGGAGTTCTCTTAGTTCTTTAACTGTACTGTTAGTGTAGTATTCGTCAAGTAGCTTTGGCTGAGGCGCCCATAGGCTTGTGGCTTTAAAGCCCATCTGACTTACAGCTTTAATGCTCTCATCAAAGGGAGGAGTTGGTTTGGCACCTCGATAAACCCATGATACACAACCTAGTTGCAAATATTTCATCTCCATCGTTCCATTAGGAAATCTCTACTTGAGTGCGCACAATATCCTAAAACCTTGATATATACAAGCAAGCATATTGATGTGAATTTAAATGTTCTGCAGCGTGGAGCCACCACGGGCTATAAAAGATATGATTATCACGGCTAGTTGCCGCGCCCTAGTCTTGTCGATTCTGGATTCATAATTCTGAAGTACATTCTACACATTCAATATGATTTGAACAAATTTCGCTAGCTAACTTGGCGGAATTTAAAGCGCGCGCTAGAAAGAGGATTTGTGCGCGCTTCACAAATCAACGGGTGCAAGTACGGGTGTGGCTGTACGTTTCTTCTTTCTCTTTGGTATGATAGATCGATAAAATATGGATAGGATATGGGAGAAAGTTGAGAATGAATAAAGAAAACTACACTGTCAAATTTGGATTGTCAACGTTTAATTTGGGTCGAGGAAGAAGAGCTCGGCAACAATAAGATCATAACCTATAAAAAAGAAAATCAGATTCAAGATTCCCCAAGAAATAAACGGAAAGGAGATTCTTCGTTTTAAGGGACTCGGAAAGACGAAAGGAAATGAAACAGGTAATCTTCTTCTCCACATATGGCTGAATAAAGGTGAAGATGTAAAAGGCTGTCTTTGGCTCTCAGAATCCTCTGCAAGGAATGGAACGACTAAAGATTTGTTATTTATTCAAAGAAGAATTCAAGTTTCTGTTTCTAAAGACAGTTCTAATGGGTTGATTCTCAAATTAAGAGGTCTAGGAAAAAAGAGAGAGTTCCGATGGAACACTCCTTTTCATAGTGGAAAAAGAGGCAACTTCTTAGTGAAACTAAAAACATACCCCGATTACATTAGGCCAATATATAGGTCAGTTGACTCGCTTGATACAGATGCTTTGGCTCTTGAAGGCTGAGTGTATCGAAGAAAAGATGAAATGATTTCGAAAATGGGTAAATCAATTCTTAACATTCAACCTGTTAAGGCCGATACAATTGCTGACATATTCAATGAAAATGGTTGGAAGGCTATTTTCAATTACTTAGTAAATCATTTTAACCTTGGACATTTGAATATAGTGCTTAAAACACCGATTAGAAGTCTACACCAGATAAATGCTATCAATATGTTTTTCAAAGTGGCAGTGTGATATCCGTAGTTATAGAATATCAGTTAATGAAGCATTCATAGATAATCCATTTTCTGTTACAGCTATATTGGCATATGAATTATCTCATGGTAATATATTCTGAGAATTTTGAAGATATAACGTCGCTGAATCAGGTCAAAAATGATAAACAAACACTAGAAGAAGAGTGTATGGTAGACATTCTAGTGTTCATGTTTAAACTCGGCGAGTTTCAACTATGCGTTTCAAGAGAGAGAAGCATCACAATTGGGTATTTTTGACCAGGAAACATTTGATAGAATGTATGTAATAATGTTAAAGAAGTTTTAGAGATCGATAGAGGCATCTGTAGCCTCCCAGCTACAAATTCATATGCTCCTACAACCATTCTATATTTTCTTAGGCTGCGCGCTCCTATAGCAGGCCATAATCTATTCGATTAATTGAGATGAAGAAAAGCAATGTATTAGCGTAAATTAGGCAATTCTACGGTAAGTCTGGAGCAGTTTTTTAGTATTTTGATAAAATCAAACTGGAACATGTATCTTCCCTACCCCACCAAGCTCCTTTTGCCAAAAAAGGTTGAAATTATGTCTATTATTAGTTTTAGACGTTTAGTTAGGTTCTTTATTTTACTTCTAGATTTGAATTTATCCAGATCCCATCCCAGATCATCTCCGATTGATCGACGATTGACAACGTACGCTTTACACGTATGTTTCACAGATTGAGATGCTTCTCATGAACGCTTGCGTTGTGATACCTCACTATCTATAGATACTTACTAGTAGCTAGTCAGCAAACTTAAACCCAACCTAAATGGTGCTAGGTGCACCATTTTACGAACTCATCTAGATTTGCTCGGCCAGTCCGATAAGAATTGATTGGTGCTTCGGCGTCAGGATATCCCATTATAATTCCTAAGACAAGCAGTTTAGTCTTTGCTATTCCAAGTGTCTCACGAATGACATCTGGGTAATTTATTATTCCTGCTTGTAGACAGCTTCCTATACCATAAGAATGAGCAGCAAGACAAAGGGTTTGGGCGAAAAGTCCTACGTCAAAAGCTGACCAAGTGGTGAGTGTCCTGTCCATAAAGAGAAAGATAATACATGGAGCTCCATTAAAGTTTGCATTGACCTGTCTCAAAGCATTCTTTTGCTCTTCTTCTCCTTTTACTCCAATAGCCTTCAGTCTTCCCGCAAAGAATTCTTTGGTACGTTTCTCCAGTTCTGGTGGCCAGCTTTTTGGCTGAGGCCATTCACGATTTGGCGGAACACCTGCTTCAGCCATTTTAGTAAGAGACTTATAGAGTTCATCTTTTTTCCCACCGCTAACAACAACAACTTCCCATGGTTGAGTATTTGTATAGGAAGGACTCCACCTCGCTGCCTCCAGAATTCTCTCCAGAGTATCCTTAGGAATTAGAGTGGATTTGTAAGCACGAATGCTTCTTCTAGTTTTTATTCCTTCAATAAGTTCCATTGCATTCCACCTGAATATTCGTTTAAAGATCATCTTATAAGTCTTGTTTTTGAACCAGATAGTACACACTGCAAGCAATAAATGAGCAGAAATTGAGCATAAATCAGATAAAATTTAATCTTAGATCAGCAATAAATTATAGTATTTTGAGCAAATTACACGGGAACATGTATCATCCCGCCCCCACCACCACGAACTCGCCCCAAAAACGACTTTTCGTACGCTGAATTTGCAGTATGGCTGAAGAAGAAGCACAATTTAGCGGATAGTAGCATTAGTTCAGAAATTAGGAAACTCAAGGCGTTACAAAGACGAATAAACCTATGGGACTTGGAAGAAGTACACAACTATATCCAAGATGTTAAGTTCAAAGGTGGATATAAGAACAGCCTAGGATACACGCGCGCCATAGTCAGAGATTGTTTTGGTACATCTCATGTCTTCTGTGTGTATAGAATTCCGATATTTAATAGAATACCACTAACTATTTGTTAAAAGCGAAGCCACTTTTTATTATACGCCGATAGACAAAGCATGGTATTTATTACAATGAGGTATGACGGAAAAGCATATTCTGAAAACGTCCACAATGTAGACGCTGTGAAACTAGACAATCCACTAAACACTCCTGTAGCATAAGGCCAGGAGGACTCTGTTTCAGGGTGATTCCAAGCCTTTGCCAAAGTTGGAACTGCTGCTAACGCATCGCTAGCAATTGCAAACATTATTGCAACATTTGGATTATTCGTAATTAACCAAAGAATAATAGCTAAAGCCGATAAGGTACCGCAAGCATAATCAAATGAAGTCAATTTCCAGTAGGATTTCTTGATAGCAATTGAAGCTATGAGTATTAGAAATGGAGAGAACCCAGCCATGAAAACAGGCAACACTGCCCATCCTACACCATTGGATATGGCGGCCGCAGTCGCAATGAAAGGTGCAACAGCCCACATAAACCAAGATACTCGATTCGGCTTGGCGCCACCTCTAAACATCGAGCGTATATAAACAAAGGCCGAAAGCAGCGTCGCAAAAGCAGCAACGAAAACAAGGTATTCTAACATATTGATAGAAGTGTTTTTTCAGATATAAACTCATTTAGAGAATTCTTCGTGTCCCGAACCTTACACAAAATACCATCCGAGTTAAAACGTTCTGTCTCCAAACCTCTTCCATCCTAACATGATCCATGCAGAATATCTTCTGACAGCGCTCACAAACACGCTTGCAATGGATACATGTCCTCTTCTTGCATATGCTACATACTCCATTGATCTGGTCTCTCCTGACAATCGACTTGCAAAAGTCACATTCCCATAGGTTAGGCTCAACATTCATGATCAAGCCTCACTAATCTTGAAAAACATTTAGGACAAAGCAGCTCTTCATCTATCAGTTGCAGGCATCTACTACAATACGCTTTACCGCACTCGCTACAAACTCCCATACTATCTCTGGTGCTACTGTATAACCACATTCAAGCGTTACAAATTTTATCTCAACCTTTTCTTCAGTGTCTTTCATAATTCTAAGCTTTGTTTCTCAATTAGCGTGCGCTTTTGTCAAAAAAGGATCATATTATGCCTATTTTCAGTTTTTGGATTAAAGTCTGGTTTTTCGTTTTTCTGTCTTGGCTTAAATTTATCATCATGTCTAAACTATCATTTCACACTTAGGACCAATTCTATCCAAGTAAATATGCCATCTGACTAGGATTTGATGTTTACACTTTGATTCCAACCCAACGCACGGTGTGTTTCATTTGGTAACTGATTATTATCAGAAATAGGGTACTGCAGATTTTTGAAATAAAAGATAAACAGAATATTATTTTATCCGTTTATGAAGCGTAAGGTATTTGATACAGGTACTTTTTTTAACTGAATGATTGGTTATGACTTGCTAGGAAGATCTTTCATGAATAAGATGTATGAGCAAATAAAAGTGATTAGCTATATTGAATTCTTTCTTTTCTTTGAGACATTATTAAGATTGCTCAAATATTTTTAGGTTCTTCTCAGGATTTTGTTTATATTTAAAGAATGAAGGCTTTGGAGGTAGCGCTCAAATGAGGAAAAAGAGCTTAGATGAAGAAGATGAATCTTACCGTTCAATGGTCGGCATAAATGATGTAGCAGACAAAGGGATAAGCATACTGTGTTCTATGAGTTCCCTTAAGAAAATGCCATTTTCTCTTGACGACCTCCTTTTTGTTCCATCTCAAATTTTCAAGATTCCTCTCAATAGAAACGAAAAGGTGAACACGGAAGTTGTAATCGGATCTGAAGCGAAAAGGCCTCTGAAAGTATCTTCGCCTATTATATTCAGTGGAATGAGTTACGGGACAG
>JAUPKU010000221.1 GCA_030837285.1 Thermoproteota archaeon
GAAGGGCTCAGCGAGGAGCAGAAGAAGGAGTTAAAGGACTTTTTCAAGTCAGAAGTCGAGCGACTGGGTAGAGGGATCGTAGCTGCCAGCGATGATACCGTTTGGGAAAGGGTGAAGTCGTTTTTCACCATGACACAGTCAACGCTAGTAGACAAGGTAAGAAGTTCAAAGGGTGGAGAAGAGTAGCGACCATGTCTGGCGTACTAGTAAAGGCAGGAGATGACATCCTTTCCGGGATTAAGACAGAAGCTATGATTCAGCCCGATCGCGAATATAGCCGCCCCGGGTTTCGGGTGACTTGGATAGAGTGGGATAGTGATTTTCGAAAAGGAGGCCTTCAGATTGAGGATCTGATAGTCGAAGTTGACGGCAAGACTCTCGAATCCTTTCTGCAGCCGGGTAAGATGGGGACAGGGATAGGCCAGCCAAACGAATCAATGTATTGGGAAAAGATTAGCGCAAAGGCGGGTCAGCCCATCTGGCTAAAGGTCATGCGCGGCGAACAGACGCTAGAGGTAACAGCTAAGCTGCATCCGGACTATTTCTATTACGACAATAAAGGCCGTCCTGCGTTGGGACCTGGAGGGCCTCCACGCCTTACTCCTGGCGAGCCATTTACCGAGTGGTCCATGTGGTACGAAAGACTGGTGTGGAAGCTGTCCTACCTTCTTGACGGGGCATGGGATTGGAGGAGTATAAACAATAGAAAGGAACTTCAAGAGCACGAAGATCACAAAACTCGAATAGAGTATCTGCTCAAAACATACCCTGGCCCTTTTGCGGACACCGTTATGTCTGACTGGACCGCCGTAAGAAAAGCTCTTCTGGGAAAAGTGGCCGATAAGGTTGATCTTGAATACCGCGAATTTGGCGCCAAGAGGGCAGAGAGTGTAAAGCAAGAGGCAGGACGTGCATGGAGCGAGTTTCATAAAGAGTATGCACCGGACTTTATTCCCACCTTTCCTGTTGTCGACGTAAACAAGCGTGAATCGGTCGTCGGTAAACTGGTTGAGCTGCCATGGATAACCATGCGCGAGATAGTCAGCGACCTTGGCAAATCTTATGCGGTAGTAGGTTCAGCCTCGGATGGGTTTTACATTGTGCCGCTCTCCAATCCTGACATCTATCGCTTTTATGAAACAATGCATCGTTACCAGACACAGGTCAATCCTCGACTCGGTGAGCGTTATCAGTACGTCGGACGCATCCTAGACGAACCAAGGATGATTACTTTTCAGGGTCGTGCAATCACCGGCCTTTCGATCCAAGTGGTAGCAGCACGCGCAGGTCAGGAAGAGCTTTTCGTGGATCTTATGAAACCAAATCAGGAGGGCAAATTCGAGTTTGCCGGGGAGATGCTTATTAGCCAATTCAATATCTTGAGCCCTGTAAATGATGCTTTGCCAAGCGAGGTCGTTGAAGCAATGATCCGAGCAATCAAATTTGCTGACGAAAAGTTGTGGAAGAGTCTCTTTGCTGCATCGCGTGTCATGATCCTAGACAACGGACATGCTATCTATGATCCATCATCCAATCCCTCGAATTCTGCTCTCTCATTTGCATGGGAATACTCTAGAAAGTATATTATGAGTGAGGTCTATGACGCACGCGTAAGTAGAATAGGCCCGGTTCGGAGGATACTGCTCAAGGACGAGAGTAAGGGCCTGCCAGACGCAGATGAGGTCTATGTCTTTGTGGATCATTACGGTCTATTCGAGAATGAATATCGCAGCTTTGTAAATATGAACGTGAACCGAAGGTGGAGCTTGCAACGACTAAACAATGGGCCATGGAAGATAACAAGCGTCGACCATCTTTAGAATTGCATCAAATGGTCCTTTTGAATAGCACGCGTTAATGGAGTACTCAAATAATATGATAATCCCCATTCTCGAAAGGGTGTTAAAGAAAAATCTTGCTCCATTTCGGTCTCGTTTCAAAATAACACGGGCTGGCGCTTTGAAGTGATTGACACAGCATAATCTAGCTAAAAAATGTTTGAGAGACCATTGAAGGTTTAGAATAGCAGAGGGAATGTGCCTGAGGCTGTGATACGTCTCAGGAATTTAAAGCAAGTAGGACGGTAAGATTAGAAGTTGGCGAAGCGAAAGACTAGAACAATCGTGCTCTGTCTAATTATTCTTGTAGGTTTGGTCTTATTGTGGCGAGGAATATGGGAGATGAGCGAGCGCTTTTTTGGACCAGAGATAAGCATATTGATCGGGGCGATCTTGTTGGCAATAGTTGGCATCGTTTCGAGAGAGTTTCTCTTTGAACATATCTAGAGTGGCGAGAAGCAACCTACCACTGTAGAGATCACACCCTTTCACAGTGACAATCACGCGCGCCTTGAAGCATGAAGAACATATAACCACCTATCATGATTACTGGCGATCTTTGGGCTTGGGTTGATTTGAACTGAAAAGGTTCAGACTAAATTAATAGTTATGAGATTCTTGTCCTCATCAATAATTATTTAGGTTAATAAGAAAACCATTAATATGATGATATTCTGTCATTTCGAATAAAAAAGAAGAATGGATTTTCGATTGCTGCTTATATAGGCGATAACACCATTCTACTTTCCTTCAATTTATCTGAAGATAGGCTTGACAATTTAGCAGGTTTCGCAATCCACTGTGTGGCCTCTATTGATGTAAAATATAAGACGAATAGATACTACCTCTTGAACAGACTAGATTCAAAAAAATCTAGCTCCGAATGAGGATACAGCAGAGGAGAAATGGGTTCCGTTAAATAAGGCACCATTCCAATCGTTTCACTGGAACACTATCCTAGTGTTGGACCGGGTGACTACACTTACACTATCTATCCGTGCTACTTCGCGGGAAATTCGCTAGAACAAGCTGATGGGTTAAGTATTATGAGAGAGTGTTACTTTGCCCTCCATAACTTTTTTAAGTATTTTTATCATGCACGCGATATCTTACAAATTAGCTTTAGAGGAACTTCAGTGGGGTTTGTGTTTGCAATCCCTTAATTATTAGTTTACAATCCAGTATGCTTAATATTCGTCAGAAAAATTTTTTAGCATTCAGACAAGAAGAGACATTCTTCAACAGTATTAGGACAGTATTAAATTAAATTTTCAGTAACTGAATCAATAAAAAATAGAATGGTATAGGCTATCAGTCCTCTGACTTGAGGAGATAAATGCGTCCGTAGTTGCTGGGTACAACGAGTTCTAAGAGCATCGTGAGACGATGCACTGCTGAACAAACCCTCTCCCATCTGTTGCCGCCTTTGGCGGGTATCAGCAGATCCATTGTCAAGGTGGAAACGATTAAATTTTAATTTTCCCTTTCACTCTCGCCTTCTACTAACATTCTTCTGTACATATTCTTTGGTTTGATTGTTAACGAGTATCTTTTGGTTTCTGACTTGGTTCACGAAAGGCTGCAAAGTCTGAGCAAAGGAGCTGGACAACTCTTTAATGAAAGGTCGAAGCAGCACAACAGGGGTTTCTTTGGCACGGAAATTGCTCAGTCAAGAGACCCAGTGCTTGTTCTACGACAATCAATAGGTCCCTTGCGCGAGATCATTGGAAGAATTACAAGAGGTGAGTATGCATTAGTCTCCAGTAATACATTATCCCGATTTAGAGACCTCTATGATAGGATAATTTCGTTAATTGATGTGGTGGATAACCAACGCGAAGACATCCACTATATCGGAGACATCTTGGTTAATGTTCAAACGTTAACCACAAAAGGTATTGTTCGAGTACTTACTATTATATCAGCTATCTTTCTTCCTCTTACGCTCATCGCTGAGGTATACGGAACCAACTAGGACAAGCCTTTTCGAAAGAGGAAGATTAAAATTTAGTCCAACTAACCAACTGACGAAGGTAGTAGTTTGGGTTTGGGGGATTAAAATTTAGTTTTAATTATAGGTATAACGTAATCAAGTCGCTTTTGTCAATATTCTTGGCTCTTAGGGCGCGCTACAGAAGGTCTCCTTTGTAGTCTATGGATGCTGGGCATCCAAGACATCTATCATTTGAGTATAAATTGCAGTTTTTACACCTTTTTTCACAAGGTGTGATTTCTTTTTTTTCTAAGATAGGATTGATAGGTACTATGAAATCTCTTGAAGGTGTGACTACTAAATTGAACTCCATGTCCATTATAAGTGGATTATGTCGTAAGTGAGAGTCTGTACAAGACATAATAGATCTCATGTTTTCGCCAATTAAAAAAATAGTCAGATTGTATCTTCCAGAAGTGAGAAAACTATTGAGATACATTGGACATTTATTCATCGTTTCCAGGAGATGTTCAGCATCATTTGTAGATATGTCAATCTTCGCGAGAAAGAGTTGTGCTTTCTTAATGTCTGTTCCCACTAAATAAGCTAATGCTCCTTTTTCTTTGAGTTTACGTATTCTTGCACTTACAGCTGGCTGAGAGATCTTTAAGCGATCCGCGAGTTCGATTTGAGAGATTTCTGAATTTTCTGAGAGAAGATGTAGAATTCTCTTGTCTACAATGTTAGTATCCTTCATAAAAATCACATAATCTTGTATTTATATAATAATAATCTTCTAACTTATAATTTATTAGGTAATAGAATTCAAATAATATAAAAGTCTTCTGTAATTTAATTATAATTATAATGGATACCTTTATAATATATTAAAGAGCATACAGATAATTGGGACGTGATATAATGTCCGAAAATGAAACATGGGAAAACTCATGCTGCCGTTGCGGTAGCGACGTCCAAGTCAACTTGTATCCGGGAAAAAGAGCATGCCATGTAACCTGCGGACCATGCCTTTATCCTGAGGATTGGTCCAAATGTAGCTCATGTGAGACAGTCACTCACTGCACATACGCTTTAAGCTATCTCAAGGGTCTAAAAACAAATGGAATTATAAAAGGATGCTATTTTAAAGACCAACTAACTGGAGAAGAGACCCTCTACCATACACTACAATTCATAAACTCTCAACAACGCCTTGCGAATACTTTTGGCGAAAAGAACTACATAAAAGAGTTAAAAAAGGAAAATGCAAATAGTCGATGCATCCAAAAATAACAATTCCCCTCTTTTTTAAAAAAACAATTCCAACACTATCTTGTTCTTGCTAAGACACAATTGTTTAGTTTACTAAAGAACAATAGTTGAATTTTCTCCAAGTAGGAAAGGCTTTATTTTTAAGAAATCAATAAAAAATAAAAAAGAAAGGATTCTATCTTCTGAGTTTTGCGACAGCCATTTCAGCTGCTAAGGCAATCGGTTCCCATGTCTCATTGACAGGAGGTGCGTAGCATGTATCAGCTTTTGCTAACTCGAAGATAGTCATCTGCTTCTGTATGCCCGCTGAGATCATGTTAACTCTTTGAGTTACCTCTTCTCCTGCTACTATTTGGCAGCCAATTATTCTCCCGAATTCGGGCTCTGCTACAATCTTTACTCTAATGTCTTTTGCACCTGGGAAATAATCAGCCCTAGTTTTCGATGTGACAACACCAGATATCGGCTTCAATCCAAGTCTCGTAGCTTGGAACTCAGTTAAACCTGTCGCACCAATCTCAACTCCAAAGAAAGTGGACACAGATGACCCAAGAACACCTGGAAAGACAGAATATCCTCCAGCAGCATTTGTTCCAGCCACTTTAGCTTGTCTAACAGCTGTTGTTCCAAGTTGGCACATCCCTATTAGACCTGTCAACATATTCTGTGATTCTACACAGTCCCCACAGGAATAAACATCGGAGATATTGGTCGCCATTCTGGAATTGACTTTTATAGCCTTTGTTATTCCAAGTTCCACACCCATCTGCACTGCCAATTCAGTATTAGATCTTACACCTGTCGCCATGAGGACCATATCCGCAGGAATAGTCTCTCCAGCCACTTTTACACCTGTAACAGATGTGTCACCGAGGATTTCTTCAACCCCTTTGCCGACAATGACTTTGATGCCATGTTCTTCGATCTTCTTCTGAACAATATTAGCCGTGTCTTGGTCGAAGACTGTTGGACATATCCATGGCAGCATCTCAACAATTATCGGATTTATTTTGTTTTCGAAGAGAGCATGAGCAGTCTCGAGGCCGATGAATCCAGCACCAACTATCACCGCAGCTTTGGCTGACTTCATCTTCTCTTTGAATTTGATTCCGTCTTGAATAGTCCTTAGAGCGAGGACGCCATCCTTATCGTACCCTTTGACTGGAGGTATGAATGATCGAGCACCAGTAGCTAAGACAAGAGTGTCATAAGGTAAAGTGCTTTCTTTTCCATCAGCTGATTTTATCATAATGCTTTTTTCTTTAACGTCAATAGATTGCACGGTTGTCTCGGTAAGAAGGTTTAGCTTCATCATTTTGTACCATGCCAGTGGGAAGATAATGAGTTTTTCAAACTCTGAAATCTCGCCTGCTAAGACAAAGGGTAGACCACAACGAGAATAAGCAGGATACTTCTCTCGTTCAATAATTGTGATTTCAGCTTCTCGATCTGTCTTCCTAGCGGCTGAAGCTACACCAGATCCTGCGGCGTTTGCACCGATAATTACTATCTTTCTTGGCAAGAATTAGCCACCTTTAGCAAGTTCTTGATACCAGGTCAAAGCTGCTTCGAATGTCATCAGATTTTTGAGTTCATCATCTAACTTCGATGGTGTTACTAGAATAAGCCAGCCGTCTCCGTAAGGGTTATTGTTTATTAAATCAGGAGTGTCTGTTAGTTTTTCATTAATTTCCTTTATCTTTCCACTTACAGGAGCTATGAGGTCTATAACGGCTTTCACTGATTCCACTGTTCCATAGGCTTCATTCTGACTCACTTCGTCTCCTACTTTTGGTAGTTCAATGAAGACAACCTCTCTAAGAGCCTTCTGACCGTAGTCAGTGGCGCCGAATCTCACGCTGTCTCCCTCAACTTTAGCCCAAAAATGTTCGCTATGATAATATAGTCCTTCTTGAACTTCGTATTCTCCTACTTTTACCATATATATTCGCCTCAAATTTTGAGTCTAATTAATAGGGAAGAGGATTTAAATATTTGCAGTGAAATCAGCTGAATTAAGAAAAATCTGTGGTAAAATTAATTTCCAATATGGATAAGGTATAGTTTTAAAAAATCATGGTAAGTTTCTTCTTGAATTGGCTGTAAGATGCCTTCTGATATTCTAGAAGCTGCTGTGATTTATCGGTATCATACCAGTCGAAGTATCCGTAATCAGATGGATAATCCACCGAGCCTTCGAAACCAAATGCCTCGAAAACTCCTGTGATAAAGTTCTCACCCATCATTCTCCAACTTGATCCACCAGCAATATTCATTATACTTCCATGAAAATTACCTTCAACCGCTGCTACAAAAGCCCTTATTACGTCATCTTGATCTATGAATTCAACCCGTTGATCAGCTTTAAATTGCACAGGAGAAGGAAACTCGAAGGGTTCAGCTGCATATATGGCTGAGAGGCGAAGGATTGAGTTCTTAATTCTACTGCCTTTGATTGCCTCCTCAGCTTGGATTTTGCTCTTTGAGTAATTGTCTGATATCATCAGAGGATGACTGCTACTTATAGGAGATTTCTCTAATTGAGTTTGACCATACACGCAAACTGATGATGAGAAAAAAAGTGGCGCTGATGATGTTAGTTCTAGAGCTTCTAACAACCTAGTTGTTCCAGTAACGTTTACGAGGATAGTCCTCTGTAGTTCTTTCTCACTATAGGGTGGGAGAATTGCAGCAAGATGGATAACTGCGTCAACACCTTCACAGGCTAATTTCAAATTTTCGAGACTTGTTATGTCTCCTTTAAATACCGTCGTGTTTGGAAGATTTTCAACCCTCCGATAGTTGGTTTGTGGAAGGTCGAATATGTTCACATGATGCCCTTTATTGACAAGAGATGCCACGACCTTTGCGCCGAGTCTGCCAACACCTCCTGTAACGAGAATTTTCAAGATTCTTTTCGACCTTTCCCAAAGAGATAATGTAACGTCCTTTTAACTACGTAGTCACGTACTCGAAACTCTTCCAATAGATCTCTAATCTCTCTATTCTATCTCTGAGTTGACTAAGTTGTGTAGTGACTTCTTCAGCTTCTAAATCTCCCCTGTTTTTTACGCGAGAAAAAACTGTTTCATAAGTTTTAGAAGCACTATTAAATATTTCAGTTGAAAGGATTCTACCTTCTGGAGAGTGAACCATTATCTTCTTTTTAGACTCCATCAACCTACCTATCAAGTCAAGTATCTCTTTTTCAAAGTCAGCATTCTTCTCATTAGGTAGAGTCTTGATTGTCTGTAACACATTTAAGGTCTTTTTACACAACTCTTCTGCTTCAGTAAGTTGGTCAGACATCAAATCTCATCCTCAAACTTATCGAGTTACTGGTCTACCCTGCAACTCTTTCAATTCCACCTTCTCCACATCGAGGTAACTCTCAGATTCGATTCTCGGTTTATGAGTGAAGAATGCCTTGCGCATATAGTAACCAGGTGGATGCTCTTTATACCTATTTGGCAGGTAATTTTCCCTCGGTCCAGGCTTTGCTTCAACAATCTCGTAATCAGCCGAACCGAGCCCAATCTTGATTGCGGCGTTAACAGACATCCACTGTGAGAGAGGGACTCTTTTGATGTGAGTGAACTTCTCGTTGCCAGCCTTCCAAGGCTCTCCAGGAAGCCCCTCATCGTATACTCTACTTCCTGGCACTCCTGGCATTTTATCAGCTGTATCAAGGCATGCAGTATCGATCGCCACAACATCTTTTGAAGCGAAGACCCCTAGGTTAGGGAGAATCCAAGCGTCACTCCATGTCATACAATCACATTGTGGGGAAATATCTATGGCATAATTGATGAAGCCTACCTTGTCTCTACCGATATAGTCGATGTAAGCCTTTGCCGCATCGCTTATCACCGCGGGAAAGAATTCATCAATCGGAGAATCTTTAGGTTTAACTACAACTCCGCAAGCACCTCTCAAACCGCATTCTAGGCAGCCTATACATCTACTTCTGTCCCATTTGGCATATGGTTTTTCATTAGTCAATGTAAAGGAAGCTGTTGGGCAGTTTTCTGCGCATCTCTTGTTGACTGGGCAATTGAGGCCTTTACATTTTTCTGGATTGAAAATGTATGCGGGTAGTCCCCACCGAGGATGTTGGAAGAGGTGAACAATGCTTTTCCCCTGTTTTGAAGAACATCCTATTCCAACATTCTTAATGGAGCCACCATATACGCCAGAAGGGTGACCTTTGAAGTGTGTTAAGACTATTAGTGCATCAGCGTTGGCTATAGCCTCTGCTAAATATGCGTACTTAAGAAAGTTGCCTCCATTTACCGGAACCTTCACTTCATCTAGACCCAAGTTCCCATCTGCAATGATAAAAGGGCATCCAATCGTCTCGGATGTAAAACCATTTCGAGCAGCAGTTTCTATCATATCTCGCCCCGCACCTCTAGACTGAATGTAACATGTAGTTGTATCGCAGACAAAGGGTTCTCCACCATACTTTTTGACTGTTTCAACTATTCCCGCAACTATACTCGGTCTGAGGTAACCTGTGTTATTCCATTCTCCACAATGAATTTTAATAGCAACTGCATCTCCGCTATTAAAGCAGTTGTTTAATTCGGCTTCTTCAAAAAGACTTTGTCCTTTAGAAACATCACTCAAGTTTGCTCTTGGGCTGAAATAATAGACCTTTTGCTTTGGCATATAAAAAAGAACCTCTTAAAGATACTATTTTGGATAGATATTTATGCCTTCAATCATCCACTCTGACTAAGCAAAATAAGAACACATTTAATAATCTGAGAATACGACCAAAGGAATATGTATCAAAGAGTTAAATGTGAAAATTCATAAGTGGCGCTTTTTTTAAAAAAAAGGAACACGCGCTTGAAGAAACATAATTATATCTCTTCTTGTTTTCTTTCTTAATATCTTTGATGTGGAGTCTTATCGAAAGGTATTGATGTCCCAAGCACGCACAAATTCTCATCAATTTTTGATTATTTAGTAAACGCAAGCGCTAAGGGAACGGTCTTTCATTAAATAAACAAAATATAGTTTCCTAGATATGAGGTAATTATTGACAAGCAATATAGATCGAATTGTTCCACGTGCTAAGATGCAAGCAGGAATAGACTTATGTAAAAATATCATAAATTTCCTTGAAGATCAAAATTCATTATTGGGGCAGGGCGATTGGCTCATGTATATATAAGTGTTCAATTTGTCTTAGAAGAATTGTGAAAATATTAGTTTTTAAAGACAAATTAAAAAATAATTCAACTGATCCTTTAATAATAACAAGCAGCATGACAGCGTTCAGCGCATACTCCAGAATCCAGCTTTCAACTTTATAGGAAGCACGATGTTTGCTGCTTGGGGTAGGAAGACTTGAATAACCACCGAAATTTTAGCTAGTCATCTCAGAAAAACTCTCATAGTACACTTTCTGGCTTGAATGTACGATAGTACGTAAAAACCCTAAAACATAAGTATGTATTCGGTTAGAGGTTAGCTACAATGGGGAGTGTTTTTAATAAAACGGTCAGAAGCTATCACAGTCTTTCATGACCTTGTTCAGATTAATAATGAAATCGCTTTTTCCCAAATTGTGGAAATCAACAAATTGAGCGATACCGATGAATTCGAACTAAAGATAAAAGTCGTCCTAGATGTTCACGACGTGAAACCCATTAACGAGTTTCTTGAAAAAAGAAGCTTAAAGATGAGAGAGAAAGACGAGTTTATCATCATTAGTTCAGTCTAGAAAAAAAGTGTATCTTATGTCTTATATCTTATGATAATAATACCCTAAAAAAGCCTGTTTTCAGCCTGTTTTTTATATTAAGGAGTATCTAACTCTAGCTTCTTATGCAAATTCTTCAAAGTCTGTTCCTTCATGAGTTCAGTTTTTGCAATAGCTTCGGGGCATAGTTTTTGATTATCCAGTATGGATAAGGTTTCAGCAGTTATAGTTTTCTTATGTGCTTGAACAAGCTGGATTAGTTCTTCATCTCTATATTTCACTTGGTCTGTTTGATATGCACAAATTACTTCTATAGGAAAATCGAATGTTCTACCGAAAGATGCCTCATATTTCAACCATGACTTAAGATCATATCTTAGACAATCAAATGTATCAGCAAGGTCGTTTGAAACATACAAGCCTTCAAAACCTCTGTCCAAGCTATCATCTAGGAGACTTCTGAATTGCTCTAAAACTCTGTTTGGGTTAAACTCTCCATTAGTGATATACCATTCTTTACTCATCACGATTTTTGGTTTGTTAGGCTTGTCGAATCTAAAACCGAAATAACTCAATAATGTTTTAGCTTTATTAACACTTTCTCCGCTCGCAATGTACAATATCGAGCATCTGTTGTCTAGACCATTTTTAAGGTTAGAGAACAGTACCTCTTGCTTCTTCAAGATATCAGAATAGAAATAGAGGTTGTGGTCATAGATTTTACCGAAATCCTTCGTCAAAGCACTTCAACAGTTCATCATTTAACTGTTCAGAAAGTTAATATAAATTTTAGTTGTAACTGAATGTATACACATACCGCCTTCTTGCTTTCACCCTCTTTTTACCCTCTCTCTTTATTTAGATAGTTAAGCCTAGTAGGTACTCTATTCCTATAGCTCTAGTCTAGTTCATTCTTTGTTACAAGTGAGTCAAGCGTAAAGATAGAAACGTGTTAAGCTAGAACTTTCAAGCCCGCCTCACAGAGCTATTTTCTCTTTCTAAAGATTTTCTTCTAGCAAAGGTAGTAACATATTCAAATCCTGCTTCTAATAGTTTAGTGCATTCTTCAAATGTTGAAACTACTTTAACTGTATAGTCGTCTGATTAAAAGTTCATCATGTGAACATAGACTATAGTATTTTGAATATTTCTGTGTCCTAGGGCTTGTTGAGTATAGACTATATCTTTTGTCTTGTAGTATGTCATAGTACCAAAGAAATGTTTGAAGCTTCCAAGTGTCACTTTCTTAAGTCTAGGGTTATATACCTTCATTGACAAGCGGTCTCTTACAAACGAGAAATTTCTCTTAATATGCTCTGGCTTGTTATTCCATATTCTCTGCTTGTTTGGGGTGTCTTGTCTAATGGTATTTTCATGGTTGTCAATCTCTCAGACATTTCCACTTGTCTTGGCAAACTATGCTTAGCTGAATCATTCAAAGTCACTATTTTCTGTTCTATATCTACATCTTCTGGTCAAAGTCCGAATGCTTCTTCAGGTCTGAATCCTGATTCTTTCAATAGTTGAAGAAGAGGCGCATACTTTGAGTTTTTGAAGCCAGCAATTAATTCGTTAGTGTCTTTTTTCTAATGAAACATATGGAATTCTAATCTCCTTACGATGCTTTGTCATCTCATAATTGAAGCCATTTGACCTGCACTAGTCCCAGAAAGTATATTCCATAAGTATCTTGTAGTTGTTATCCCAGCTAGAGTTAGCTATGAAACGCTTTACAGCGTCAATATCCCATATGTTTACGTGTTTTCTTAGTTTTCTTAGATTGTCTAGTTTAGTTTCTATTGTCATCTTTGATACACGTCTCTCTTCGATTAGCCATTTTGTAAAACTAGATTCTGATTCGGGAGATGAATTTAGTAGTGGGGACGTGTTTGAAACTCTCGTTTAATTTACTCAAAATACTATAAATAATAGCTGAATTACACCTAAATATTGCCTATTTTATGCTTATTTCTTATTCATTTTTTGCTTTTTAGACGTATATATTCGGAAAAAAGATTTCTATGAAATTTTATTCGAATAGATCCACCTAGGTCTAGTTGGATTTTGCGTATTTCTTGGGGGGGTTCTCGTCAAATTCTTGCTTACACCACGGGTTTGCAGAAATAGAAAATCTTGTCTTGGTATTCCGATGTCCATTTGACCTTTTTCTCTTCTATTTCTATACTGCAAATAACGTCTACAACAAAATTATTCTTGCGACTGTGAATTTTTATATGATGAATGCTATTTTAGCTCAAATTATAAAAAAGGATGAATAAAAGATTAGAGTGCTCGCATTCGATTGTTTCTTGGATTATGTTCAACTTCAGCTAATCCTAAGGCTTCTAAGATTGGCGGTATATAGTTAGCAAATCGCCCACGTAAACCCTTTTTAATACCGTACCATCCTCCTATGGGGTTCTTAGATGATCTACCCCAAGCTTCGACGGTTCCTTCCTCAGCTGGCTTCTGCTCATCAACACTGCCAAGTGACATCCAGTCTCCTTTTGCTTTTAACATTTTATGCAAATCATCCAGACAGCGAAGGTGGTATCTGAGTTCTGTTTTACCCACCCAGACAACAACTGCTGGAGGTTCAACGGATTCGTCCAGGTATGCATTGAATTCCGAAGTGCCAGGTGGAGTTTTTAGTATCCAATGATTATCTTTTGTTCCTTTTTCTTTAATTGGCAAAAAATGCACCTATTCGAGTGAAGTAATTTAAGCGCATTTTAACATTTCGATCATATCTTTGGATGTTCTTGTTTGGAGATTTAGCATTTCAACTTTGCAAGGAATGAAAATGTCGAATCCTATTCAGACTGTTATAAGTATATTTTTTGTCAATTGAAAAGATGGACCACACAACTGTTGTGCGCGCACCTTTACTTGGTTCTTGTAAGGTTTCTGATCATACTATGTCAAAACAAAAGAACTAAATCTGCTTATTTGCATTGTTAAAGTAGGTGATCGTTTGATAAATGATGGACCGCTGAGAGTTTCTTCTGGTGTACATTGGGTAGGTGTCAACGATACAGAAACGAAACTTTTTGAAGGTTTATGGGAAATTCCCGAGGGGGTTTCATATAACTCTTATCTGGTTATTGGGTCGGAAAAGTCGGCTTTGATAGATTCTGTATCTAAGCTGAAGGAGAGAGAGCATCTCGATAAGATTGGTAGTTTAATCAATCCTTCAAAAATTGATTACATAATTCTCAACCACATGGAACCCGATCATACAAGTACTGTGCCCAAAATTCTTGAGTTTTCATCCAATGCTAAGGTTGTTCTCTCTCCTATCGCTCTTAACATATTTAAAAATTTTTATCGATTAGAATCCGAAACTGTTGTCGTCAAAGGTGATGATGTAAAGATTGATTTAGGCGGTAAGACTCTTCGCTTTATTCAGTCTCCATGGCTGCATTGGCCTGATACCATGTGTACTTATCTGGTTGAGGAAAAAATGCTGTTCAGTTGTGATGCTTTTGGCTCCTTTAAGCGACTTCCCAATGGTTCGGTTATGGATTCTGACATTGAGAATATAGATCAATACATGGACGGTGCTTCTAGGAAATATTTTGCAGGTGTTTTCAGTGGCCAAAGAGAATGGGTGCTCAAAGCTGTAAAAAAAATAGAAGATTTGGATATTGAAATCAGAGTATTGGCACCTAGTCACGGTCCAGTATATAGCGTAAATGTCAAGGAGATTATTATTAGGTGGCTTTCATGGAGCAGACCTAATTATGTTAAAAAAGTAGTTGTTCCTTTTGGTTCAATGTATGGAATGACCGCCAAGTTTGTTGAGCCAATTATTGAAGGTATTGAAGAAGCTGGAGGTAAAGCAATTACCTTCAATCTTTCAGAGAAACCTCCCATTGACGTATTAGCTGAGATGTTAGATGCTCCAGCCTTGCTGATCGGAACTCCAACCTATGAACGCGAGATATTTCCAAAAGTAAAACAATTACTGAACCTTTTAGAGCTGAAGAAACTTTCAGACAGATCAGTAGGCGTTTTTGGAAGCTTTGGCTGGAGCGGTGAAGCCCCGAGAAAGCTGGCAGAGCAACTTGCTGTTTTGGGTTTCAGATTAGTGGGGAATCCATTAGCTGTTATAGGTAGACCAACGCAAGAAGACCTTAAAAAAGCAAAAGAATTGGCCAAAACTATAGCAGAAACTGCCTTTTTGGAGCGAGGATTACAATAGTTCATAAGCTGTGTTTTCAAATAAATCAGTCAATTTCTCCGGGTAGGGATTGAATGAAAACCCAGACTCAACCTTTCTCTCTGATTCTTAGTTACTTTTCTTCTTTCTTTTCTTTGCGATGAGCTTACAGTTTACACTTTCTGTTATTCTAGTGTTTATTTGAGTTGCTATAATAGTTGTTTAAACGTTATGATAAATTTTTCTCCTAGACATAAAATTAAGAAATTAAATTTTAAGTTATTTTCTTTAAAATAAGCATAATTTTTAGCCTTATTTGGCAAAAAGAGTTGGTAGTATGGAGGTGACTGACGTTCTCGTTTAAATTACTCAAAATACTACAATTCATAGCTATTTTAAGCTTGATTTTTACCTGGTTTATGCTTAATTTCCATATGGTTACTGCTTTGAGATAGTATAAAACCTATTAATCAATGGATAAAAGGTAAAAATTTTAAACAGGCTCTTTTAAGAGATGGAGAGTTTTTACTCAACTTCATCTGTAACCAGTTCTTCCGCTACTTCTATGATGTCCCAAATTTACTAAATTTATTATGTTTCTAATCATTTTATCTAATCAAAGACTAATTATCTATTGATGCTAATTTTACTGAAATACAAAGCATGAATAACTTGATAAATAGTAATATTATTGTTACTTTCTAATTTGCAGTATCTTTTATAAATGTCCATTTATAATTCGTGATTATGTCCCGATCCTTTTTGGCAGATGTCTCAAACAACAGCCTCTGGTATAGTATCGTATTTGCTCTCGTCCTAGACCTCCCCGTTCTCATCATACTCTTCGTTCTAGACACAGGATTTGAGATTGCCACCATAGTAGTAGCAGCTATACCCCTCACGATTTCTTCCTTGCTCATCTGGCTATCATACATTGCTAAGAAGATGAAGTACGTGCTTGAGGAATCAGGCTTAAGGATTATCTTCCCAGCCTCGCCGCTTTATGTCCCCTATGAGGCCATCCGCTCAGCCGCAAAAGTTGAGACAAGCCTCACTTTTAGACTGTTCGGAGGCAGCTGGCCCGGTGTCCACTGGGGAATATTTACCACAAGGGAGCAAGGCAATGTGAGAGCCTACTCGACCCGCTACAAGGGTGAGTTCCTCCTTATAGGGCTCGCGGACAAGTCAAAGATTCTGCTCTCGCCTTCTAAGCCCGACATTATGCTTGAGGAGCTCAGAAAGAGAGTTGATTTCACCTCCACAGTAGAGGTTTCGACCGAAGTGTAAGGTGTGAGCCGAAGATTTGTTATCGGCCAAGTTACGGTTGTGACAATTGCTTGGATTCTGCTCGCCGCCTACGTCGCTATGATCTACAACGGGCTTCCAGAGATCATTCCCGTCCACTGGGGTTTTGATGGGAGGCCAAACAGGTACGGCGGTAAGATGGAGGCGCTCTGGCTCCTGGGAGTGTCGGCGATCTTCCCTGCCATAAACGCCATCCTCACACTCAAGTTCGGGAAATACAACAAGGGGCTCCCGATCATACTCGGGGTCGTGTTCCTATTTGCGATGGCACTCTTTGGGTTCATCTTTTGGACCATCGCCTCATCGGTATAAACGATCAAATGCCCCGATAGACTTTAAATTGCAGCTAAATTGGGCTTTATTCTTACCTAGTTTATACCTAATTTATATCTATTTTCTGCTTTAACTTATAATTCAAATTGTAATTCGTTTTTTAGTCTATAACTTCACAAAACTTGATTATTGTGCATGTTAGCTTGGCACTGATCACAGTGTCTATATATGTCCAAACGTTGCCCAATAGGTTTGAATCCGAGTTCCATAATTATTTGTGACCAAAGTCCTTTAATGCTCTCCGCTTGATAGTCTTGAATCTTTCCACAGTTCCTACAGATAATATTGATGTGAGGTGAAGCATTAGGATCATATCTTGAGACCCTATCACTGAACCCCAGCTCCTGCAGCAGCCCAATTTCCGTGAGGAGATGTAACGTTTGATACACGGTTGCTGGGCTCAAGGTTGGATACTTCTTCTTCACTGCTTGATATATCTGTTCAGCCGTTGGATGATCTTTACTCTTTAACACGATCTGAGCTATAACTATTCTCTGTGGCGTCGCACGAAAACCCTTTCTCCTGAATTCTTCCATTATTCTCTCTTTAGACTCCATTGTTTTACATCCTTTCTTAAGTAATAACAATCGCTCTTAAGTAATAATAACTCTTAAATAAGTTTACCTTCATATTTATTTTGAGTTTAGGAGTGTTTTACATGGAAGAAAATAAGAGACCAATGATTAAGTCAGGCATGCAGGGCACGTCGAACCGAGACTGGTGGCCCAACCAGTTGAACCTGAAGATCCTACACCAGCATTCCACCCTGTCTAATCCAATGGGCGAGGAGTTCAACTACGCTGAGGAATTCGAGAAACTCGATCTAAATGCTATAAAGAAGGATCTCTATGCCCTGATGACTAACTCACAGGACTGGTGGCCAGCCGACTATGGTCACTATGGGGGGCTCTTCATCCGGATGGCGTGGCACAGCGCAGGAACCTACCGCATGGGCGATGGTCGCGGCGGCGCCTCCAGAGGCAACCAGCGTCTAGCGCCTCTCAACAGCTGGCCTGACAACGCCAACCTCGACAAGGCACGTCGCTTGCTCTGGCCGATCAAGCAGAAATATGGCAGAAAGATCTCGTGGGCTGACCTGATGATTCTGACAGGAAACTGTGCGCTAGAGTCCATGGGCTTCAAGACGTTCGGCTTCGCAGGAGGGCGTGTTGATATCTGGGAGCCTGAAGAGGACATTTACTGGGGGTCCGAGAGTAAATGGCTTGACGACAAGCGCTACACTGGTGACCGAAAACTCGACAATCCCCTCGCCGCCGTCCAGATGGGCCTGATCTACGTTAACCCACAAGGACCAAACGGGAATCCGGATCCGGTTGCGTCGGGCCACGACGTTCGAGAGACCTTCGCCCGCATGGGGATGAACGACGAGGAAACCGTCGCACTCATTGCCGGAGGACACACATTCGGTAAAATGCACGGTGCTGGCGATGCCTCACTTGTAGGTCCTGAGCCGGAAGCTGCCAGTATTGAAGAGCAGAGCCTCGGCTGGAAGAGCAGCTTCGGCACCGGTAAGGGAGATGACACAATCACCAGCGGCCTCGAGGGTCCTTGGAAAAAGAACCCGACAAAGTTTGACATGGGATATTTTGATACGCTGTTCGATAATGAGTGGGAGCTTACAAAGAGCCCCGCAGGCGCCTACCAGTGGAAACCTAAGAATGTAGAAAAGAATCTCATGCCAGCCGCCCACGATCCGTCGAAAAGGATTACACCCATGATGAGCACAGCGGATATGTCTCTGCGGATGGATCCTATCTATGAGCCGATCGCGCGGAACTTCCACAAGAACCCTGAAAAATTCGCAGACGCTTTTGCACGCGCATGGTTTAAACTGACACACCGCGATATGGGCCCCCGCTCGCGCTATCTCGGTCCGGAGGTCCCCGCGGAGGAACTGATCTGGCAAGACCCGGTACCAGCAGTCGATCATGAGCTAATCAACGAGCAGGACATCACTGACCTCAAGGGCAAGATCTCTGCCTCTGGTCTGTCGATCTCGGAGCTGGTTTCAACCGCTTGGGCGTCTGCGTCCACGTTCCGTGGGTCCGACAGGCGCGGAGGTGCGAATGGGGCTCGTATCCGTCTTGCGCCGCAAAAGGAGTGGGAAGTCAACCAACCGCCTAAACTGAAGAAAGTGCTGCAGACCATTGAGGGTATCCAAAAAGAGTTCAACAGCGCGCAGTCAGGAGGAAAGAAGGTTTCGATCGCCGACTTGATTGTCTTAGGTGGATGCGCAGGTGTCGAGCAAGCTGTAAAGAAAGCTGGTCATGATCTAATCGTTCCCTTTACGCCAGGGCGCATGGATGCGTCGCAGGAACAAACCGACGTACAGTTATTCGCCGTACTCGAACCGGTTGCAGACGGGTTCCGTAACTACCAGAAAACCAGATACGCCGTCTCGGCAGAGGAACTGCTGGTTGATCGTGCGCAACTGCTGACGTTGACTGCTCCTGAGATGACGGTTCTCGTCGGTGGGATGCGCGTCTTGAATGCCAACTTCGGACAGTCCCAGCACGGCGTCTTCACCAAGCGGCCTGAGGCACTCACCAATGATTTCTTCGTGAATCTCCTCGACATGAGCACGACATGGAAGGCAACCTCGGAAGACGAGGACGTGTTCGAGGGTCGCGATCGTGCAACGGGTGACCTCAAATGGACTGGTACACATGTCGATCTCATCTTCGGTTCGAACTCCCAACTACGGGCCTTAGCGGAGGTCTACGGATGTGCGGACTCTCAGGAGAAGTTCCTGCACGACTTCATAGCGGCGTGGAACAAGGTCATGAACCTTGACCGCTTCGATGTCACCTGGTCGTAGCAAGAAAACGTGCGCTTCAGCCCCACATTTCGGGGGGCAAGAAGGTTGTCGCACTGGGTTCAAACCCTATCACAAGTGGAGAAGCAAGAAAGACCTTCTCTAACCCTTTCTTTTTGTCGATGTTTTTCGCTTCACAAAGTTATGATCATACTCCATCATGCCCACTGTAATATTGGCTGACCTCATCGCTTGTGCTGCTTCAACAATCATACTATCAAAGTTGGAAGTGTTTTTTATTCTATTTTCCTAAACTTGTCTTTAGTTACTCCACAGACGGGGCAGACCCAACTATCAGGCAGTTTCTCAAACGAGTTTCCAGGATTTATGCCGTGGTCGGGGTCACCCTTTTCCGGGTCGAAGATATAGCCACAAACAGTCCATTCATAATTGTCCATTCTTAACTGAACTCCCAATCAAGATTGAACTAAAGGGATAGAAAAATCAAGAAATTTAATTTACCGGGCAAACTATTTTTTTGAGCTTTATTTCTTTTTGAGGATTGCCAGAGGCTATGTATGTTGCAAAGTGATAAGGCAAGAATGGTCCCGGGTTTGCTTGTCTTGAAAGACGTTGTTACCACATGATGTGTGTAGACTGAGCTTTTGTTCGGACCTTCAGTTGAGGTACCGTGGGCACTGAATTCGTAGTGGCCTATCTGTATGGGAACTTTTCACTTTCCGGATGGAAGAAGAGAGTTATCCAGCAGATGTGGTGTTCAGTGGTGTTTGGATGTGCCACCTCTTTTCCTATTCCTACCTTTACCTCAAACATTTCGTCCGGCTTTACGATGTCAATACACTCTATCACTGGCACATGCTTCTCTATTTTTCAGTCAGCCTCTTGA
>JAUPKU010000222.1 GCA_030837285.1 Thermoproteota archaeon
CGGATTCGAGAATTGCCTTTCCTATTTTGGTTCCAAGTGGTACTTTCGTCGGTGTTGGATTTCCATAAGCTCTTGTGTTCGCTTCATCGAGAAGTTCCATAGCTCTCAAGTTGATCTGCCCTGCCTTCATCACAAGGTCTATCATTTCCTGAAGTGTCTTCTTCTTGTCCAATGTCGCAATCAAACCTTCTTGGATAAATCGGAAGACTGCATCATCTTCTTTTCCAAGGATTGAAGCATGATCAGCATAGGCTGCGATTCCCTTGATACCATACGTCAACGCCCACATCAGAGAGTGAACATCAGCATCAATGTCCAAGTCTGACCAGATTCCAACTTCTTCGCCTTGTTTCACAAGACCGGGGATAGTCTTTTCAGGGATCAATTTGGCTGGACCATCAAAATCTGTCTTTCCTCCGGCCAGCTGCACCCGCAACTTGAGGGCATCTCTTCTCTCAACAGTTTCCCTTATGAATTTCTCAAGTCTTTCTGGATCAAAGTTGACGTTAGTCAGAGTTGCAAAAACGGCTTCACAAGTGAACTTATTTAGTTCAGAGTCGTTGATTCCCACTTTCCTTCCTTCAATAGCGTAGAGTGATAATCCCTTCAAGGCGTAAATCAGTAGGTCTTGGAGAGTTGCTACTTCAGGAGATTTTCCGCAAACTCCATATCTTGTACAGCCTTTACTTTCAGCTGTTTGTTCGCATTGATAACAGAACATTTTTTTTCTCTCCGCTGTACTTGAGGTTGAGCTATTTTGAATGAGAGCATTTGCCTTTTTTAGGACAGAATTTGTTTGCATGATTCTCGACTGCCTTGAATATGGTCTCCATTGTTTCTATGTTTAGTCTGTAGACTTTCTCTCTGCCTTTTTTCTCGGAGTAAACTAGTGCACAACGCTCTAGTAACCTGAGATTATGACTTACCATGCTCTGCTCTTGACCTAGGTTTTCCTTTATTGTGGTAGCATTCATCGGTTCTTTTCTAAGCTTCTCCATTATTGCCAGTCTGGCTGGATTAGCAAGTGTTGAGAAAAATCCGTAGCAGGTTTCTGATAAGTTTCTCTTCATAGATCTCAACTCATGTGACAGCAATAATATATGAAAATATATTCATATATAAACATTTTTCAAGCGCTTCAAAGAGAACTAGGCAGAATAGATATAAAATTTTAGAGCATCAATCAGTAATAATAAATTAAACATCATAAGAAATTTAAAAAGTGATGAAAAATGGTAGAAATCGTTGAACTTCTTCAATACAACAGAGATATTAGGCATAAATTCTTTGAGATTCTCACCCAACTCCCTTGGGAAGAACTCATTAAAAATCGAGAAGCCAGTTTTAACTCCCTCAGAAACATATTCATCCACACACTCAACGCAACCAATCATTGGTTAGACATTCTACAGAATGAAGAGCTCTATGTTAGAACGCAATATGATGAATACAAGAACATGGATGATATTCGAAGATATATGGACAAAGTAGAAGAACGATACAAGCTATATTCTGATAATCTAACAAAAGAAAGCCTCAGAAGAGAGTACGCCGTAGTAAATTCTGCGAAGGAAAATGTCAATGTCACTGAGGAGGATATTCTGATTCACTTATTTGAGGAGGAAGTTCATCACAGAGGCGAGTTGATGGCTCTTCTGTGGCAAATGGGAATAGAGCCACCTTCCGTAGGATGGAAAAAACTGTAATTCTAATTCTGCTATTCCAACTAAATTTTATTACCTGTTTTACTTAGTAGTTGGTATCATTATAAAATTTGCACGATATTAATCATACTCAGCTAAATCTATGGCGATTTCTGCTATATTCAGTGTGCAAGCATGTATGTGTTGGAGGCTATCCAATATCGTATTAAGATAGAAGAATGTTGAAGGCGAGATTCTAATTACTTCTATGAGCTGCTTCCATAAGTTATCAAAATTCATTTTTGCAACTTCATCTAAGACATTATTTGCCATTGGCACGTCTTTAGACATCAGAGCTTGGAAAGATATTTCGTATGAATTCTTGACTTTAAGATATGATTGTAGAAAGGCTTCCTGAATATTTTGTGGAACTGAGAGTTCATTGTTAATAGATACGACTTTAGCGATTCGCTTGATTTCTTCAGAGATCTCCATCATTTTGTCAATGACTCTTAAGAAGTCAACGCAGTATATTGTTTTCATCTCAGATGTTCTTTTGCTAGGAAATAGTATCTGTCTTCTTAGAAGTCTGTGAACAACTAAGGAAAGGCGTCTAACATCTGATATGCTATAAAGAGTGCTTTCAATAATTTTAGGATTTTTTTCTTCAAATGAGGAATGTATTTCACTAAGCATTGAACATAGCATGTCCTGAATGCTTTGAATTGTTTTTTTGATAGGTAAGACTTCTGTTAAGCATTGAAGTGTGATCGAGTTTGATGCCATTTCAACAGCTTCTAAGCCAAAAAGATTTTTTGTCTCGTTTCTTATGGTGTCTCGTTGTAAATCGGAAAACTTGTCTCGTGACTTTAATCTAATGATGTCGTACCCGTCAACGTATGTTCCAATTATTTTTCGTCTTAGTGCTTCTTTAGACTCATCAACGTTAATCGATAGAGTTGTCTCCAAGTAACTGTTTTCGGTTTCTTGGTATACGGTTATGGACCCATCTGCCTGAGAGAAGACGTCAACTTCGTTGAGTTGATCAAGTTGGAGTTGTTCTACTAACTTCTTGGGAATGGAAATATAGAATGTCTCTCCTATTCTCTGTAGTTTTCTTCTGTAAGGCATTGGTTTCATCAAATTTGAATTTCTCGCAATAAATTCTAATAATCTGAAAATATTAAAATAAAATGGAAATATTTAAATATATTCATTATCACTTCAATTTTCAATATAAGACCAAGATGATAACTCAATGATACTCGAAATTTCCGTAGCCTTCTTCATTATATTTTCAATTTCCTACATAGTTTATCTAATAGGGAGACGGCAATCTCCAAAGTCTATACGAGCCGAAGAAAAAAATTCAAGGTACGCCTGTGGTGAAAAAGTAATCCTTGGAAAATTTAAAATCTCTTTGACATTCTATGAATACTTAATTTACTTTGTAATACTTGATTCAACTTCACTCCTATTTGCTCTGTCAGCGATAGGAACAGCAGCTTCGAATTTCGTATTTCTTATTAGCTACTTATCCATCATGCTAACAGCCGTTCTAATAATATCGAGAGGCGCATAATAACGACTTTTCAAAGCCTTGTAAAATGGGCCCGAGTAAAATCACCCTGGGTTCTCCATTTTAACACTGGAGCATGCAATGGTTGTGATATCGAAGTACTGGCTGCGCTGATTCCGAGAGTGGATGCTGAGAGATTCGGAGTTCTGCTTAAGCATTCACCTAGGCATGCAGATGTCCTCGTCGTTACAGGCGCAGTTACTAGACAATGTCTACCTCGTCTAAAAAGGATCTATGATCAGATGCCTTCACCGAAGTTCGTCGTAGCCATTGGCATGTGCGGCTGTTCCGGCGGAATCTTTGATGGTTCATACAATATAATTGGCGGCGTTGATAAGGTCCTAAAGGTAGACGCTTATGTTCCAGGATGCCCTCCGAAACCAGAGGCGATTATCCATGGCGTACTAGCCTTACTGGATAAGGTGAAGAAATCATGAGTTCCTCAAGTGAGACAGACATTGTAAAGGTGTTGCAGGAAAATCTTGGTGCAGAGATAACAGAAACCACGATTCAACGCCCAGAAAGAATATACGTGAAAATTAAGACAGCTTGCCACAAAAGGGCTATCAGTCGTCTTATTACCGAAGGTTATGCGTTATCAGCAATTACTGGGCTTGACTTAGGAGGAAACCTTGAGTTAGATTATCATTTACGTCATGCTTCTCGTATTTTAACAATTAAAATGCCTGTGTCTATCGAAAATCCTGCTACTGAGACAATAACCGATATTATGCCATCCGCCACATTATTCGAAAGGGAAATCCATGACTTATTCGGTATAGACTTTAAAGGACATCCAAATCTTGAGCGTCTTGAGCTACCGGATTCTTGGCCATCCGGAGAGCATCCTCTACGAAAGAATTGGGTTAAATCGGAACAACCAATTGACTATGAACCAGAACCAATTGAAGTTGAGAATTCTGATGGGTCAATCAATCTGGTCTTTGGTCCTCAACATCCTGCACTTCATGAATCAGAGATGTTTCTCTTCAAGTTGAATGGCGAACACGTTGTTGACGTGAAGCCTCGTTTAGGTTACTGTCACAGAGGGATTGAAAAACTCTCTGAGCAGAAAACTTTTCTACAAGATGTCTATTTGACTGAGAGGATATGTGGCATCTGCAATGTAGCACACTCCATGTGCTTCTGTCACGCGGTTGAAGAGATAGGGGGATTCGAAATTCCTAGTAGGGCTAAATACCTTCGTTCTATTTTATCAGAGTTGAGTAGAATTCATA
>JAUPKU010000223.1 GCA_030837285.1 Thermoproteota archaeon
TTTATGTGAAAGCCACATTGATCCGGACCGCTGTGTACGACTATGTCTCTCATCCCACTGCTTCCAGCTGCTCCGACGACTACGGGTTTGCCCATGCTCATTGCTTCTATGCAGACTATGCCGAAGGGTTCGTAGAGGCTTGGGAAGGCGCAGATATCACTCGCTGCGTAGTGCTGTATCCGCTCTTCTTCGGATATGAATTCAAATCTTGTCTTTACAGAATTCCGTAGGTTGAGAGTTGAGATGAGATTAGTCAGGTGCCTCTCCATGTCGCCTATGCCGACGATTACGAGTTTGGCGTTTGGGGTTTTCTTAAGTATGCTGGGCATAGCCATCACTAATCTATCAACGCCTTTGATTGATGTTAATCTGCCTACAAATAGTATCATAGGGTCTTTCTCTTGAACTCCGTATTTGCTGCGGATCTTGTCTGCCTCTTCTTTTTTGATCGTTTTTGGATCGTACTTCTGTGCGTCCACTCCGTTTGCGCATACTCTTATCTTCTTCTCTGGGAAGCCTTGGCTTACCAGTTCGTCGCGCATTGAGCTGGAGACAGTAATTACGAGGTCTGCTGATTGACCTCCTTGGTATTCGAGTTCGCTTATCATTGGAGAGCCTCCGCCTAGGGTTCTGCCTTTCTCTGTCGAGTGAAAATGAAGTACAAATGGCTTGTTTAGTCCCTTCTTGGCGGCTATGCCTCCGGTGATAGAAAGCCAATCGTGAGAAACAACTATGTCAAAGGCTCTTTCTTCTCTTTTCGCTATATCATTTACTAGTTTTGAGGCGGATAGAATATTGTAAGCAAGGATATTACTGAAGAATCCGGCATCAGTCCCGTGTTTCCTAATATCTTCAATTAGAACATTGGGGATGGCGTTTAGAAGACTGACGATTTCTGGCCTGTGGACTTCAACTCCATTCCAAATGTCTCTGGTTGTGAGGTTTCCCTCGTTTAATGTGAGTATGGTTACGTCATTTCCCATCTTGACGAATTGAGGTGCTATTTCGGACGCGTATGTTCCGAGTCCACCGACAAGTCTAGGAGGAAACTCCCAGACAAACATGGCTATCTCCATTTTATTATAAATCCTCTTAAGTAGCTGTAAACTTAAGGAAGAGTCTTTCAAAGTTATAAGCCTTTGTCTACAATAAGCTATAGCCAAACTGAAAAGATGGCTGTGAAGAAGATTGACTGCGAGATTTAAGCGGGGTCTATATGTTGGGAGATTCCAACCGTTTCATAGAGGTCATAGTGAGGTTGTGAAGGGGCTTCTTAAGAAGGTGGACGAATTAGTGGTAGTGATTGGTAGCTCTCAGAAGAGTCATGAGCTTGAGAACCCCTTCACTTCGGGTGAGAGAATAGAAATGATTAGAGCGTCGCTTGATGAGATAGGTGTGTCCCCTTCAAAGCATTACTTAATTCCCGTTCCTGATTCACAGGACCATTCGCTCTGGGTTCCTCAGGTCGTCTCGTCCTCTCCTTTCTTTGATGTTGTTTACTCAAATGAACCCTTTACACGCCGCTTATTCAAGGAAGCTCATTTCACAGTGGAGAGTATACCCTTCTTTAAGCGAGAGATCTATTCTGCCACTGAGGTAAGAAAGAGGATGATGGCTGACGAAGATTGGAGAGCTCTTCTTCCCAAGTCTGTTTCAGAAATAATTGATAGAATAGGGGGAGTCGAACGTCTCAGAGAGCTAGAGATGACAGATTCACCATTAAAAAGAGTTCTAAGGAATAAAAGAAAGTGAATTAATTAAAAAATATTTGTTTACATCTTCTTTATAGTGATATTTCCATCGGGTCTCAATGCGACTGTGAACTCGTCGCTGACGGTGTACTTTTGTTGGAGGTTCTCCCATTCTTCTGGAGTTAAGAAGAGAATTAACCTGTTCGCTAAGACTTTCCATTGAGCCTGAATTTGAGGTGGAACCATCACTTTTACGACGCCTCGGCTAGCTTCGATCATATCTGATACTTCTCTTGAGACGTTTGTAGGTATCATGGTTGGCATCGTAGGAGGTCTATAGCCAAATTCAACACTGATGTACTCGTTTCCTTGGTTGTCATAGGACGGGTGGATTGCTGTCACCCTTATTGTGAACGTGATTTCACTCAAAGTGGTATTCCTCTAGTCCTATCGTGGAGTTCTTAGCTTTTCGTCTCCTTGTCGATTACTTTAACGCTGGTTTTTTCTCCAACGTAAACCTTATGGGTCATGTTAATGAAGAGGCCGTTTTCTACGACGCCTGGGATCATCTTGAGGTCTATCTCAAGTTTTTCAGGATTCTTTATCTCTCCGAAGTCTGCGTCTATGACGAAGTTTCCATTGTCCGTGACGAAGTATTTTGAGTTTGTCTTAGTTGGTTGTCTGACAATTGGATTTCCTCCAAGACTTTTTATCTTATTCATTACTGGGGTTAGAGCCATCGGAATCACTTCTATGGGGATTGGTTGATTTATTCCTAGTTTGTTGCTCATCTTGCTTTCGTCGACTACTATTACGAAGTATTTTGCTGCACTGTCGACGATTTTCTCTCTTGTGAGTGCTCCTCCCATTCCTTTTATGAGGTTAAGGTTTGGGTCTACCTGGTCTGCGCCATCGATGGCTATGTCTATCTGGGGGTGTTCATCCAGGGTGGTGAGGGCGATTCCGCATCCCTTTGCTTGTGCTTCTGTCTGATTCGATGTGGGGATGCCTATGATCTTTAGTCCTTCTTCCCGGACTCTTCTTCCTAATTCTTCAACAACATAGTAGATTGTTGAACCGGTTCCTAAGCCAACTACTTGGCCGGTTTTGACGAGTTTTGCTGATTCTAATGCTGCTCTCTTCTTTTCTTCTTCTTTCCAACTCATGCTAATTCACCTTTCTATGATTCTGTTTCCATCTGTTCTAGTCTTTCTAGAACTTTCATTACTTCTTCTTGGATTGCCTCTATCTTCTCCTCAGCTTTTGTCTTGGGCGGTATTTTAACCTTTGGAACTGGTTTCTCTTCAACCTTCTTCTCTTTTGGTGTGGCTGTTGCTGTCTCAGGACGGCTTATTTCTGGTGAGGTTTCTATTTTAGGGGCTTCTTTTGAGGATACTCCTAATGTTGATCTTATGTCGTCGATATTCTTGTTAATCTCACCAAATTTATCATGAAACATTTTTATGAGTTCCGCTTGAGTTCCTTCAAGGTCGTGGAGTTTTACGGTCATCTGTTTTCTGTTAATTTGAGTGTCAATGTTATTCATTTCGTTCTTGTACTTTTCCACCAGCTGTACTCTCTCATCCTTCGTGATCTTTCCTTCCGCTTCTGCTTCATATAGTCTTGTGAGGGCATAGCTGACGATTTCTTTCTCTAAGTTTAGTATTCTCAAGTCTTCTTTTGCTTTTTCTGCTTCTTCAGTCGGTATGCTATGCTCAACCTTTAATGATGACATAATTGCCTGGGGAGTAGTCTCTTCCCGCTTCTCGATTTCCCTCTTCTCCTTCTCTTTCTCTTTATCCTTGTCTTCAGTCTTCCCGAAGGCTTTTTTAAATCGGTCTCCAAAGACCAATCCGACTACTAGAATTGGTAATATTTGAATGTCCAATCCAATGGTCACGTTATGCCCTTCCCTCTCCGCCAAATGGTCTCATAATTAACCTTTTCAAATATATTTCTTGGGTTAGTTGAAAAGGATTTGTGTATGTAAGTATAAAAGATTGTTGTATCATTGTTGTACAATGGATTATAAAGAAAATTGGCTTTTTAGTAGCTCAAAGGATATAACTTACTTTCGTGAATAGGCTGTATTTGATGGTGATATGTTATGGCAGCGAAGAGAAGAGCAGATGTGACTTGGGAGAATGATTTGATTAGGGGTAAAGGAAAAGTACGTTTTGGAAGTAATGCGTTACCTGAGACAGGTGTAACTTGGGTTTCAAGGACGGAGAAACCAGATGGAAAGACAAGTCCAGAAGAATTGCTTGCAGCAGCGCATGCAAGTTGCTATGCAATGGCGTTATCAGGAACTTTAGCGGAGAATAAGACGCCTCCTACTAGACTTGATGTGTCGGCAGTGTGTACTTTCGATAGAGTCGGTGGTAAGTGGAAGGTTACAACATCAGAACTGACTGTGAAGGGAGTTGTACCGGGACTTGAGAACTCCAAGTTCGAGGAGATTGCCAAAGTGGCTGAGGGTGGCTGTCCGATATCCAATGCAATTCGAAACAATGTTGAGATTAAGCTGAATGCTTCGTTAGAACAGTAAAAGCGTTCTTCAAGTGGCTTTAGACCCTTTTCTTAATTCTATATCGTATCCTGATTGCAGTAATTGCCTGTATTAATCGCACTCTAAATTCTTTTCTAATCTCTATTTCTATCCTTACCTGCTAGATGAGGAATGTCGATGATTTTTTGTTCATTCTGAACTGTTTTCTGGAAAAGGTTTCTTTACTTTTTTTGCACAAGTTAGATAAATGTTGGGTGATGTTTCTATTCTCATTGGTGTTTCGTGAGAAGGTTACTACGATGTCTCCGCAGCTTGGTTTGGTGTTAGGGTGATGAAAGAGCTTGTATCGGATGCGGGGATTCTGCTTCCGTCTCCAATCAGGAGAGGAACCCAACCTACTTTAAATAAAAAATCCGAACGGAGTGGAATGAACTCTCGAATCAGAGAATCTA
>JAUPKU010000224.1 GCA_030837285.1 Thermoproteota archaeon
ATTTTCGGGGTTTTCTCTGGTTTGGAGGTTATGATTAGAGGTCCCTCGCTTAGAGTTGAGTAGAGTGGCAGGCTGAAGAGTTGGCATATCAGCTTTGCTTCTTCTGTGACTACTACGTCTTGAAGGCTTATTTCTAAGCCGATGTTGGCAGACTTTGTGAGTTCGTATAGGGCTCCGAATAGTCCTCCTTCAGTCACGTCATGCATGCTTGTCACGCCTTCTTCCCTTAGGCCAACTGAAGCGGCAGTTAAGGCGTCTTCGACGACGCTGAATTTATGGATGTACTGTTGTGCCTGTTCTAAAAAATTACTTCCGTAAGTTTTTTCTATCTTTTGTGGGAAAGCTAGTGATAGGAGGGCTGTCGCGGCTATGGCTGTTCCTTTCGTCATGATTATTTGGTCTCCTGGCCTAGCCATGTTGCTTGAGAGATACTTGTCTTCTGGTGCAAGGGCCATCATCACTCCTCCCCCAACAACTGTGTAGTCTGAGCCCACGTACCTGCCCGTGTGGCCTCCGACGATTGCTACGTTCAGTTTCTTGCATTCAATGTCTATTTGTGTCCAATACTCCTCGAACTCTTCATCCTTCATCTGAGGAGGCAGGTTCAAGTTTACCATAAAGAATCTTGGAGGAAACCCACATGTGGCCAAGTCTGAGGCGAGCAGATGAACGGAAATGTATGCTGAATTCTTCAAGCCAAGCATGGGAATTATGGATAGTGGATCAGCAGTTGCAACTAGTACTTGGCCTCCTCCAACTTTGATGATACAGTTGTCTTTACCATGGCCTGGACCAACTAGCACACTTGGATCTCCAGCTCCTAGTCTAGTGTAAACTATCTTTTCGATGAGGTCTAAAGAGAACTTACCGATTTCGGACACTTCTAATTCTCCAACTTTACCTCTACTCATGTTCGCTAAGCATTCAATTTTATAGCGTACTAGAATTCATCTCAATTTTCAGTCTATGTTAGGTACTTTACTCCTAGGAATCTTCTAACAACTATGAGAAGAGCGTAGGTCACGGGCACGAATATCAAATCCACAAGTACACCGAGATCAAACAGGGCAATGGCCAATCCGAAAAGGTACACATCAATTGAGAGAAAGATTAGAGTCTCAAGGAAGACGCCTAGAACCATACCAATGATCACACTTCTCTTCCTTAGCAGACCCGCAACAAACGCCATTGGAGATCTAGCGACAACGAGGCCTACCAAGAATATGTAGAAGAAGCCGGGAGGAATAAGTATTGTTCCCACACTAGTCCCGACTAGATAACCAACAGAACATCCAATAGCAGTAGCCATTACACCATTTGTCGGTCCAAGAAGAATACTCACTATAAAGATTATTACTGGTGCTAGATTGATGGTTGAGAGTGGTGGTGGCATTGGAATTGCGAAGAGTGTTGTCACCGCTATCAGGGCAGCCATAACTGCTATTAAAGAGAGTTTCTTTGATTGAGAAAAAACTATTTTGGAATTATCCATTTTTTTCCCTCCGCCAGTATTATCTGGTTCAGGTTCAAGGGGTCGATAGCATTCAGCCATCCTCTCAGCAGGATATTACTCCAGCTCCCCCAACCTATACAAGAATAATTCTATTCAGTATTTATTTTTTCCTATCACTTTTAGCTCGCGCTTTTCAGGAACGCTACTGTTAACAAGGCTTATATCATTACAAACCCTACCTGTTTTTTAGAGGACTTGTTTTATGCCAAAGATTCTCGTAGTTCATCAGACGTTACCACCGCCGACGCGCCTTGAAGATAGAGCGCGCGCTCAAATTTTTACCCCTCTAATACGAAATAAGTAATTAATTAAAAGAAGGAAAACAGCGCTAGACATTGTGATAAAAAAAAGGCAGAGGATTAGCGCGCGTTAGAACAGTATAATTAAGGTTTATCTGGCGCTTCGATTTGTCAAACTAAATTTCCCCAAAAAAACCAGCCAATAATCCAAGCTGCGACTATGGCTGATACGGTGAATGGTAGGCCAATCTTCATGAACTGTTTAAAAGTGACTTCTTGGTCGCATTTTTTCTTAGCCAAACCAATACAGACAATATTAGCAGAAGCTCCTATGGGTGTTATGTTGCCACCAACTGAAGCACCGATAAGTAGTGAAAAATAAAAAGGGTAAGGTTGCACGCCAAGACTAGTGGCTAAGCCTGCAGCTACTGGTAGCATCATCAAGATATAGGGAACATTATCAATGAAAGCAGATAAAAGCACAGAGACCCACATGATTGAGGAATAGGCGAGGAAAACATTTGAACCTGTCATTGATTGCATGAGTTCAATTATCCTATCGATAATGCCGGCAGGCGTCAAGCTGCCGACGATAATGAAGATAAAAAGCAGAAATAACATGGTTGACCAATCCAAAGGTTCTAAAAAGCCGCGTACTCTTACAGGTCCTTTTTTAATAACCTCTATAGAAAATCCTATTAGAGCAAAGATCAGAGCTAGTGTGCCACTTAAATAATCGGCACCCGGCACTATAATTGATGATATGGCAAGGCTCGCAATCAATGATATCATCAGAATAGTCGGCAGCCAAGAATTTACTTTGATAATCTCAATTTTGCCGACCTTGCTTTTGAATTTTCTGAAAATTATGTAAAGAACGAAGAAAGAAAAGATGGCTCCAGCCTGAATTGCGAAAAAAATGCCAGGATGACCTTGAAACCAGAAAAAGTCATCGAAACTTATGTGAGCATAGCTGGCTAGGATCATGCTTGGAGGATCACCTACTAGCGTAGCTGCGCCTTGCAGATTAGAGCAAACAGCAATAGAAATGAGAAACGGTGTAGGATTGATCTTTAAGTTATTAGCCAAAGAAATGGCAATAGGTGCAATGATTAGGACCGTGGCAACGTTTTCGACAAAAGCTGAGATCAGGCTAGTCAAACCACAGATAAAAAGCATTGCCCAGACTGCTGTTTTGGTTCTGGAGACGAGTTTCTGGGCTAAATATGCTGGCACATTCGAATCTATAAACAGGTCGGCCAATATCAGCATCCCAGCGAATAAAGCCATAACATTCCAATTAACAAAAGAAAAAGCCTGAAGGAGGCTAATCGCTCCACTTAAGACCAAAAGACCTGCTGCAGTACCTACAATCCAAAGCCTGTTAATTTTTCCGACAATCAATAAAATATAGGTTGCGACGAAAATTACTAAGACAAAATAGTTCATCGGCACTATGCCTCGTCTTCGATATTCGAATCAGGCGTTATTTAGTTATTCACCTTCAAATATAAGGAAGTATTTTTAAATGTAGCGTGTTTACCCCATGAAACTTAAAGAGGCTCCATGAGCGATATAAAAGACCGCCTTCAATCAGTAAAAGAACACGGACTCCTAGGTGTATCACATATCTTCTTGAACTTGCTAGCCAGTAAAAATAATGATGTAAGTGATTAAGGAGACTGCAATCCCTAGAAATATTGCATAGAAATAGAAGAAGTACCTGACCTTTTTGAATAAAAATTAATCGTTACAAGGACATTTTATGAATCTCTGATATGTACTTACAGTCCATTAACCATAATAATTGTTAGACAATCACACATTTAATGATTGTTACGTTGTTCCAAAAGGAATATTTTGGTAAAGTGCACTTGCGACCTGCAATGATGTAGAGGCTTGATTCTAGATGACCGAATATAGGCAAGTAAGCATAAAAAAAGCATTAGTCGATAAAATTGAACAATTTATAAAGAAACATCCTGAGTATGGCTATAAAAGCATTGATGATTTTCTTGAAGATTCTGTAATGGGCAGTATAAAGAAAATAAGACGTATACTATGTCTCTATACCATAGTTTTAGTTTCCTTCGCTTTTATTTTGACCTACCTAATTCTTTTCAAAGCCTAATCAAAAAAGGAGAATGTTTGCCTCATCTGAAATCTATCCAAGTACTTGTAGGTCTAGGATTTGCTATTACTATCAAGCCAATTCTTTCTAAGGATATATCCATTTCCTGCTCTCAAGCAACGCTTTCTAGCTCTTACCGTTGAGACATCCTATTTTCTTTTGAGTACTTGCTAGTTAACAAAAAAATGACTTAAATTCACCAAAAAATTCTCTAGCCATCTCAGGAAAATTTCAGGTACAAATTTTGCTTGAAATCTACGTTTAATTTTTTTTTTGATTGAATTTTAATTTTCCTTTCCATACGTAAAGATTGTAACGGTTTCTAAGCAGTTTTGTAAGTCTTTTAAAGAAGTTTTGTAAGGGTTTCCCCTGTGAATGGATTGAGACTGTTAACGAGAGTTAAAGCAGAGCACCAAAAGACAACCGATTTTTATTATGTGTAACAATCTGATAGCGCGCCAGTCTTGAAAACAGGATTAATGCATTTTGAACGTATGCTTTAAGCCGCATTCCGAAAAGAACAATGCGCCTATGCCTACAATCACAGTGCCGGCTAAGAGTGTCCATCGTGCTGTTTCCAACCCCAGTTCCTCTGCATTTCTCCAATGTGCTGGTTGAGCCGGCTGGACGACCCAGGCATCTTTGGGGTTCTTGGGATCATAGAGAACAATTATCTGATCACCGACAGACCATACGGCGCCCCAAATATTCATAGATATCGTTGTGATTTTCCTGCCCGTGTTGTCAACGAATTCTATCTGCGGGTTCAACGTACTCCCTTTAGAGGATCGGGGGTCCCCCACTCAATGATTTGGGTCACAGTGGCGTATGTCCTGATTGGTGATTTACTCATGAAAAAATATTCTCCCCTACCGTTGTGGAGAAGAGTATTATTCCCACCCAAATACCACTACCACAAGCGCTACGCGTTGAGGGTCGATCTCGAGTTTCTCTTGTTCGTAATCGCTCATCGCACTTCACTAGTTCACTAGACTTTTAATAAGACTTAGTCAGTCACAATTGAGAATGCCCCAAGAGGTATCCAGTTCTCTCTTGTAGCGTGTGGTTTGGGATCCAGTTCTCCACGCTCTCTCTTCTGTGATTGTTAGTCTATAACGTGCGCTAATAAACGTGAATTTGAGGGACAGGAATATAGGGCTTATAATTGAGATTCTTTCGAATAGGTGAGCTGGCTCCTACTTATATTGAAGGAAAAAGTGGTATTGGCACGGCCCAACATGAAAAGAGGTGCTATTACCATGTATCCTCACCTGAAGCTCGTCTTCGCTAACCAATTGATAATACACATTTGGAATTCCGGTGTAGATCTTTTTCTAGTACACCCTTTATAACTTGTCATTATTTGCAAAAGGCTCCGGGTATGTAGACAGAGCCCTTCTAAGTATCTTGTTTTTAAAAGACTGTAAGCGTATTCTCAGTGCCATAAGTTGACTGTTCGTCAGCGCGCGTGCGTCTCTC
>JAUPKU010000225.1 GCA_030837285.1 Thermoproteota archaeon
AAGTCGTATTTCTTCATTTCAAGTGCAAATACTTCCCATTCTTCATTGCTTGCCCCTGCTGTTGGAATGATGCTAAGCATTTTCTCTAAAAGTTCATCTGTTAATTTAGGATTGTCAGATATCTCAAGTTCAATCCAATTCCAAATGGCAGAGATACGATGTATAATGGGAAGGAGTTTCGACCATCTATCTCCCGTTATCACAACAGGATAATGCAGCCATTCCCATGCTTCTGTGAACAATACTTTTTCCTCTTCATTCTCAGCACTTACAATGTAACATTTGCTGAGAGATATATTCCAGAGTTCAATGGTATCCTCAGTCCTGTCCAGTTCTACATTAGATGGAAAAGTGTCACCGAGTAGAACAAACTCTTTAATTTTTTCTCTATCCATAAGCCACCATCACACTCTTTAAAGCAATTAAAAGGAACACTCTGATATATTGTGTTAGAAAAATAACTAACAAAACAAGTAATTATTTGAAAACGTAGCACGCGCGCTACTCTTTATGTTGGATACTCTTTTTCTATCAAGTATACCGGGCTATGCTCAACAATCACGGTTTCTAGCATTTTTTAGAGGAAGTAGAGAAAGAACATGATATGGAGAATAAAACCATATCTTGTTTATTATTTTTGATATCATAACAACTATATGATGTACAAAGTCTAATAAAAAAGGATAATAATGGTTCGTCGTTCTAGGTTGGAAATTTACTTCGACATACTAGCTGTAGTAAATAAGGGTATTGATAAGCCTACGAGGATAATGTACAAGACTAATCTATCTTGGATGGTTCTTCAGGATATATTTATTACTCTAATTGATAGTGGCTTCATAAAAGAAGAGACAAAGATGAATACAAAAAGATACTATGTGACTGATAAGGGTAAGAACGCTTTATCGTATCATCTGAAATCTATGGACGGACTATCTAAGGTTGAAGAAATCTATAGTAAATAATCTTTCTTTCAGAGGGTTACGTTAGTTGCCACAGTTGGCTCTAAGTATAAGTTAAGAAGGACTCTAGCTGGCTCTGTCTATTAGTTAATTTAAAATTCTATTTATTTTCTAGTGAAAAAAGAGAGAGTGTATATTGTATTATGGGTAGACTGCTTTGATTCCGCTAATATCGCCTGCGCCCAGGCTTAGGGCGTATGTTTGCCCGTAACTGCCATAGCCATACATTGTTAAAGCGTTAGTTGCTTGCGTGTACAAGTCTTCAAGCATTAAAGTGTGTCCTGCTTCGTGGGTAGCGATATTTTGTACATCGAACGCATTTGTTAAAGTATAGGTTGAGCCTTTCCCGTCAGCGTCGATACCCCATTTATAGGCGGTGTTGAAAACCATTCCAAACTCTACAATTTCTTTCGTTGTTGTGTAGTACCAGACTGTTGTTTGAGCGATTATTCCTTGTCCAAGTCTACCCCAGGACACAACGTTCTTGCCGTCATATCTATTTCCTACTAATTTTGAATTGGCAACTTGAACGTTGTCATTAAATAGTCTATTACCGATTTGTCCATCCCATGTTTCAAACGCTTTCTTGATTGCTATGATTGCACCTGTAGGGGCGCCTTTAGAATTGACATAGTAGGTTACTACTTTGCCAGTTGACCAATGAACTCCACTATATGCATAAACGTTGTAGGAGTCAGTGGAAGGTGTCCCAATCGGATTTACATAGTACGTTGTGAATGTTTTTTCTCGGATAACATCATTTGAAAATGCAAAGACCACAGTGACCGAAGAGCTAATCATTGACAAGATGATTCCAGAGACAATTATGACAGATAATAACGCTTTTCTCATTTTTCTTCCTCAAACCAATTCACTAATTATGAAAATTTAAACATTATTAACAATCGTTCGATAAAAAAGAAAATCTAGCAACTCAATTCTTCTATTCTAGCTAAACTCAGAGAAAAATTGCCTTCTGTCTTCATAAGACTTAGCAACCCAGAACAAATGGTCAGAAGCAGCTGAAGCATTACAACTCACACAAAATCTATTAAGCAGAGTTCCTACCGAAGAAAACAACTTTATAATGTTCATTGCTGGAGCAGGAATAGTAGGTATTGCCGTCACAGGAATTATCATTTATGTTCTACATAGAAAAAATCAATTATGGCGCGCGCTACGCACAAAAAATAACAAGCAACTCCTAAATATAGTAAATCATTAGACTGAAAAAACATCTTCACGCTCTAGAGGATATCTTCTATAAGATTGTGCCAAAAAAGGAAGAAGAGGAAAGGGGAGAAAACATATGTGTATGAACAAACTTAATTCAAACCCACATTCTGCTGCTTTCACACGCCTTATTTTGAAGCATTTTTTATAATCAGCAAAAGTTGCATTATATTAGGATAGTTAATTTGTGGTGAAAGGACATATGGAATATAAAGGTCATGAGATCCATAGACAACAGGGACATGCACACCACATGGCAGAGTTTAAGCAAAAGTTCTGGTTAGTCCCTCGTCGTCACTGTTCCTATTTTACTACTTTCTGAAATAATTCAGATGTAGTTTAACTTCACTCTAACAATACAGTTCCAAAAGGAGATTTTACTTCTTTTATCCACAATTGTCTACCTTTACGGTGGATTGCCATTCTTGCAAGGGTTGATTCATAAAATAAGACAACAGCAGCCAGGAATGATGACGCTCATCGGCACCGCGCTATTCTGCCTTTCTAAGCGCTCTAAGCTATAAACTAAGTTTTCTCTTCGTAACTTCTATCAACCCGACGCATCCAGTCATCATCATGTCCCCTGCAGGGGCAGCAAAATGAATGGGAAGTGAAGTCTGGGCAAGTAAACTCCTTTTTGGTCCGGTTACTGCGATCTTTTCAAGTTCAGAAAGACCAGCTGGTCTTTGAAGATAGAATAGTCCATGTCCTCCATCGTCGAACACGTCTTTGTCACTGAGGCGGCCTTTAGTGAAATCGCTCAGGAGATGCTCAAGTTTTTCAGCATTCAGAAGACTGGTATGATGTTCCATCACCGCTAAGATTCTTCCATCCTTGACTATTGCAGCCATGGTGTGACCGTTCCCCACATTAACAGCCATGACCTGATGAGCCTTTTCAACGTCGGGATCCTGTAAGCAGCCAAGCATGGCAGCGGGAGAGGTATCCATTATCACGATCTCTGTCCTAGGCATTTGTCTGTTGGCTGCTTGGACCGCAGACTTCATTCGCAGAAAATCTGCGGGGACCTTATCCCCAGTAAAAGCCAAATTTTCGAGGTACGCATCTTTTTTTAGAAACTCTTGCATCTTTTGAATGCGATTCTGTCGATTGCTAGTTCCCTTCGGGGACACGCCATGATCCTGCACTGCAACCGCCACTGCGTCGACATTGAGTTTCTCACCGAAAGGAGCTAATATGGACTCCAGAGTCGTCAGGTTTACCTCTTCAAGGATCAGCGTTCTGCCTTGAAAAGCTTCAGGGGGTTGCGTCACTATCTCAATGCCGAGCTGCTTGACCTCATCAAGATTGTTTCTAACCGTGTAAGCCGCATCCTCAGTCATGAAAACCCGCAACCCATTCTTGATATGCTTCAGTAAGGCTGAGGCGAAGGCTCCTCCACCAATAGTATCACCTTTGATAAACAAATTCTGGAAGAGGCGTGTAGCTTCCCTCACTTTCGAAGCGAAGATTTGAGAAGGAGTGGGCAAGACCATCTTAATACAGTTCTCAATATTCTTCTCGCTATCGTAGAGCAGAATGTCTTGTGTCCCAGAACCGATATCCATGGCAAGTAGCTTCAAACGCTTCACCACACTCTATGAGCTACTTCGTCCGAACAGGCGTAGGGAATTGAATGCTACGATTAGGGCGTTGCCCTCATGAATAACCGAGGCCAAGACCGGGTTCACAAGACCCTGCGTCGATAAGATTAATCCAGTGATGTTCACCGCCATCGCGAAGATGACATTTTGCTTTACGACTGATAGCACTCTTCGGCTCAATGTCACTGTCCGCGCCACTTTACTCAAATCATCCGCCATCAACACAATGCCCGCCGTCTCCATGGCAACATCAGTCCCTGTCACACCCATCGCAATCCCTACGTTAGCTGACGCTAAGGCGGGTGCATCATTAATCCCATCGCCGATGACAATCACGCATTTGCCCTGCTCTCGATACCTATGTACGTACTTGACCTTGTCCTCAGGAAGCAGATTCGCATGTACCTCATCAATCCCAACTTCACGGGCCACTTCTTGGGCAACTGCAAGGTTATCTCCTGACAACATGACCACTTTTTCGAGTCCCGCCTGCCTCATCTTGGCGATGCTGTCTTTCACTCCAACTCTTAGCGTATCCGCAATGCTGATGAGTCCAACAGCCTCTCCATCCTTCGCAACCGCTACCACGGTGTGACCAAGAGCGGTCTCCCTTTCCATGTAAAGAGCAGCTTCATCAAGGAAGACAACGCTATGTTCCTTCATAAGATTCATGTTCCCTACGAGAAGGGTATGGCCCGAATTCTTGGCGATGATTCCATAGCCTGGTTTTACCTCAAGCTCCTCAGGCTCAGCGAGGGAGACTTCATATTTCTTGACTTCATCAAGCACTGCTTTGGCTAAGGAGTGCTCAGACCGCTGTTCAGCGGTTCCTGCAATCGAAAGCACCTCTATGACAGTATTCTTGCCCAGAGCTTTCACATCGACTACCTCAGGTTTTCCCAACGTAATCGTCCCTGTTTTGTCAAGAATCGCCACGTTGCACCGTCCCACTTCCTCCAGATAGGTTCCTCCTCGGATCAAGACGCCGTCTCGAGCTGAGTTTCCTAATCCTGCAGCTACCGCGATTGGGGTGGCCAGCGTTAAAGCACAGGGACAGGAAATAACCAGTACGGCTGCTGTGGAGATTACATTTCCCGTTACGAGCTGGGTGATAACGGCTACAGAAAGAATGATGGGGGCAAACCAGCGGGCATACCGATCTGCAATCCGCTCGACCGGAGCTTTTCTAAGTTGGGCTTCTTCAACCTGCCTAATGATATGGGCAAAGATCGTATCACCCGATTTCTTAGTGACACGTATATCAAGCGTTCCATTCTCTAAAAGAGTATTGGCGTAGACCGTAGTTCCTACAAACTTTTCCAAAGGGACAGATTCTCCTGTAATGATGGCTTGATTGACTAACCCATTGCCTTTCTCGATAATGCCGTCGACAGGGATTTTTTCGCCAGGATTCACATAGACCATCCCATCGACTTTCACATCGTTAAGAGGGACTTCGATCTCCTTTCCGTCTCTGTGGACACGTGCCGTCAGGGGTGCTGATTTCATGAGTTTTTCGATGGCCTTTGAGGATCGACCTGCGATATATTCTTCGAGCATTGTCCCGCCATTCAGCATAATCACTACTACTGCTGCTGCAAGAGCCTCCCCCACCAGAACTGAGATCCAAATAGCGAAACTGGCTAGGATGTCCACGCCAAAATGTTTGTGAAGAAGCTCTTTTACTGACTCTAAAGTAATCAGTGATCCACCTAGAACAGCTGCTACCAATGCCAGGATATTAGCCCAATATGCTAGAAGACCAAATAATTGTAGGAATCCACTGGCTACTGTGAGCGTTAAACAGAAGCCGAAGAAGGCTATATCTAGTTTATTCAAAGTTCAGCCTTCATGTTTTATTCTAGGTTAAATGAGGCGGGCAATTGCTTCTTTGAGCTCTTGAACCGCAGCTTCTCCACGTCCCTCTTTAATTGCCTGAGCGACGCAGGTTTCCACATGATCATCGAGCACTATCTGGCTGATTTTGCTAAGCGCTGATTGCACGGCAGCAATTTGCAGGAGAATAGCAGGACAGTCTTTGTCCTCTCGAACCATCTTGGCAATGCCGCGTACGTGGCCTTCTACCTTAGCAAGTCGGTTTATGATGTCTTCACTTTTTTTATGCACATTCAAAGTAATATCCCCACCTATAGGAGGGGGATAGAAACAGTTAAATCTTTTTCTTCCAAAAAAATCCAGCGCATATTAAGCTTTTTATCAGTAGCTTAATCTACATAAGTACAATAATATGAAATAGGTAACAGCACGTCAAGAAGAGACGAAAAAAGATTCCATGCGTTATTTCATTATAGTTGACGTGTTACTACCAAAAAAGTGAAAGTTTCTCTTAAAAATGTTAATCGCAACCATGAAGGAAGCCGCTTAATGAAGGAGTATAACCCCTCGAGTTGGAGTTTAACTAAGCGCCTCCTAGGGTATATTAAGCCGTATTTAAGCACCTATTTGTTAATCAATGTGACCGCCTTTGGAAGAGAGGGCATCTACAGCTTAATTGCACCATTGCTAACAATGCTAATCATAGACTACGCGTTAGTCCCTGTAGCTGGGAAGACCAACGGGTTCATGGAGCTCATTATGAATTGGACAGGAGCGAGGGATAGGTTCCAGCTACTCATAATTCTTAGCAGCCTAATGATCCTCTTAGCCATTATCCGATCAATCTTCTTTGTGCTCCACAGGTACTACAGGGGAGTTATGAGCCAAAACATCCTGCGAGATATGCGCCAGCAACTCTACAATGCCCTTATCAACAAATCATTCAGCTACCTCGGCCAGGTGAGGACAGGGCAAATAATCAGTCGCGTCACAAGCGACATGAATGCCATCGACATGTTCTACTCGGAAACTGTCCGAGAGGCTTTTCGGATGAGTTTACAGCTGACTATCACTATCACGATTCTCCTGACAATAAACACTAACCTGACTATTATCACCCTCCTCCCTCTGCCCATAATCTTCGTTACAACTCGCCTCTACATGGGAAGAGTAAGAAATCAAATGGCGGCAACGCGAACGCAATTTGACTCACTTAACTCAGTGCTCATCGAAGGAATAACCGCACAAAAGCTGATTAAAGGATATGGACAGGAAAATAATTTCGCTGATCGGTTTGAGAAGGAAAATCAGGAATACGTCACACGGAGCCTAAGAACACTAAGGACACAAGCCGCCTATACTCCCTCGAACACGATGATTACCGCAGTGGGAACAGCGCTAATCCTCACATTTGGCGGCATAACAGTCTACGAAGGCGGGTTTACCTTGGGTGGACTTATTGCATTCGGAATTTATTTCAGTCAACTCGTAGGTCCCGTCAGGATGTATGCACGGCTCATCGACTTTTATCAGGATGGTCTAGTCAGTGCCCGCCGAGTATTCGAAGTATTAGACTTAGGGAGAGACGTCCCTGAACCTAAGCATCCTCTTATCCTACCACGACTGAGAGGCGAGATCGAGTTTCGAGACGTTTCCTTCAGTTATAGTGGAACCAACGAAACGCTACACGATATCAATCTGAAGGTTCTAACTGGTGAGAAGGTGGCAATAATCGGGTTCGTAGGTTCAGGAAAGAGCGCTCTCACAGAGCTGATTCCGAGATTCTATGATGTAACAGAGGGTCAAGTCCTAATCGATGGCTGCGACGTCCGTGAGGTTTCTCTCAAGTCGCTGAGAAGTCAGGTTGGCATGGTTCTACAAGATATTTACATCTTCTCTGCCACGATCAGGGAGAATATTGCCTTTGGGAAACCGGACGCAAACGATGAAGAAGTGATTCAAGCCGCGAAGATGGCTCTGATCCATGACTACATCGTCACGATGCCAAAGGGCTATGAGACCGAGGTGGGGGAGCGAGGACTCACGCTAAGTGGTGGGCAACGGCAGAGAATAGCCATAGCAAGAGTGCTGCTGACCGATCCGAGCATTCTCATTCTTGACGATGCAACCAGTAATGTCGATGCGGAGACAGAAGTTCTAATTCGCAAGGCGATTGACCGCCTACTGATGGGCCGCACTGCCCTAATCATTACCCAACGCGCCTCCACCTGCCAAAACGCGGATAAGGTCGTTGTCGTCGATAAAGGTTGTATTACAGCGATCGGTGAACATAATGACCTCCTGAAGACTAGCGAGCAGTATCGGCTGCTGATTGGGTCGCAGACAATGGTGTTAGAGCAGGAGGCTGACGAGTGATGGCAGAATATGCAGGCCGATATAATGTCGGTTCACTGGAATCAACCCAGAGAAAGTTCAGTGACTGGGATTTGGTGAAGCGAATCCTCCGCGACTATATGCTCCGTCACAGACCTCTGGTTCTCGGGGTTGGATTCATCATTGTGGTGAGGACGCTGCTAGTCCTAGCTGGGCCGTTCATCTATAAAGTCGCCTTGGACAACTTCATTAGCAGCTCTCCAGAGTCGAATGAACAGTGGCTTGCCAACTTCATTAGGAGTGTTGCCTCAGCTATAAATGGAGGAGGTGTACCGACAACTTGGACGAACCTCGTATCAGCCAGTCTGATATACGTCGCTGTTGGCATTGCCCTCTGGGTCGTGATGAGTCTCCAGGAATACTATATCAATAAGCTTGGCTATCAAATGATAGCAGATATCCGCAAAGACTTCTTTCTCCACCTAGAGATGCTAAGCCAGAACTTCTTCGAATATGGCAATACCGGCAAACTCGTTTCCAGAGTGACAAATGACGCAGAAGCTATGCGAAGCCTCGTCTCCTCGGGGATGATTGGCGTAGTAGCCGATTTGATAACAGCTATCGCCACAGTTGTCACAATGTTTTTGCTGAATACACAACTGACCCTCGTTGCGTTGGTCATGGCGCCAATTATTGTTATTGTGACCCGAACGTTGAACAAATTCGTCCGCGATAACTGGAGAGTCGCCAGACAGAACATCGCATCAATGACCGCGAAAGTTCAAGATCTTATGTACGGCGCAAAAGTCACGAAGGCCATGGCTCAAGAAGAGAAAAGCCTAGCCGATTTCAAGAATGTAAACGAAGTGAACGCCCACTCACAAATTAAAGCTGAGATCACAGCGAACATCTATGAGGCGGTCGTCAGCTTCTTCACAGCCTTAATCAGTTCCCTTGTCTGGTTAGCTGGTGGTCAACAGGTTATTGCCATATCATTTACCTTAGGTGATCTCGTTGCGTTTACCCAGTACACGACAACCTTCCTAACTCCCATTCAGAACATTAGTACATTCTACGGAGGAATTCAGAGTGCTTTGGCTGGTGCAGAGCGTATCTTCACCGTGCTCGATGTGAGATCTGAAGTGAAAGAAACACCAAACGCTGTGGAATTACCAGAGGGAGAAGGTATAGTTGAAATCAAAGATGCGAGTTTTAGTTATGTCAAGAATCAGCCCGTCCTTAAGTCAGTCAGTCTCAAGACGAGGCCGGGGGAACGCCTTGCCATCTTTGGCCCAACCGGATCTGGGAAGTCTAGCATCATTAATCTCGTAGGCCGGTTCTACGACCCTGATAGCGGAGTTGTCACCATTGATGGTGTTGATTTGAAAGAAGTGAAGCTTCAATCGCTCAGAAGACGGGTTAGCATCGTCCTACAAGAGCCCTATCTCTTTCAGGGGACGTTGAGGTATAACCTCAAGTTTGGTCGCCCAGAGGCTACCGACGATGAGATGGTCAGAATAACTAAGCTTGTGGGCATCCATGAACCCATCATGAGATTGCCGAAGGGATATGATGAAGAAGTGAAAGAGCGGGGGAGCAATCTCAGCTATGGCCAGCGCCAGCTCGTTTGTCTGGCGAGGGCACTCGTTGTCGATCCGAAGGTGCTAATCCTCGATGAGGCGACGAGCAGTGTTGATCCCTACACCGAACAGCTTATACAATGTGCTTTGAAAGTTGAGATGCAGAATCGCACCATTATCATTGTGACACATCGTGTCAGCACAGTCAGAGATGCTGATAGGATAGTCGTCTTCTTCGAAGGCCAGATTCAGGCAGAAGGCACTCATGCCCAACTGGTTCTACAGAATGAGTTGTACAGGCGCTTGTGCGAGATGCAACTTGTTAAGGTTGTCTGAAACCTTTTGCAAGATAAATAAGAGTGAAACTAGCGCGTACTATCGAGAAAATTTAAGGGATTTCCAATAGGTCCATAATTGAAGATACCAGGTAAGACAGGTTTTACAATTAATAAAGCTATTAACTTATGAGCACTCAACTAACTCGATCACGAATTTTAACTCTGCAGCGTCAATCACATCGGGGTGGAAGGCTCCGGCTACAAACTGAGGTTCGCAATCAAATAGGTGTTCTGCACCCACGTCTCACTGAACGCGGTGAATATCATCCTAAAGGCAACCTCTTCAACTCTTATTGCTCTTAATGCATCAAGTTTCATCTTCGCTGTGGACCCAAAGAAGAAACTTCCCAATCGGATTCGTTGGCTATGGCTTCCAATATAGGTGGGTTTCCCTCCCTCCGTCCCAAGAGATTTCAGTTCCTACATTCAACAATCAAATCTCTGAATGCATTATTCATGATCAATAAAAAAGATTATGAATTTCAAAACCTATGCTCACTAAACCCAATCAAATACTTGGGTTTTCCTGATAAGAACAGGAAGCCCATCTATAATTCCGTAACGGCAGCAACTTCTCGTAACTTGCAAGTGTTCCAGAAGTTTCCTCGGACTCACATCTACGAAGGTCTTTTGTTTCAGATTGTACTTTCTCGTTCTTTTTTTCCTCATAATTTCTAGAGTTGGAGGTATCGAAAGCGACAATAAGACTGCGAGGAGCGTCTTTTTTTCTCAT
>JAUPKU010000226.1 GCA_030837285.1 Thermoproteota archaeon
AAGTCGTATTTCTTCATTTCAAGTGCAAATACTTCCCATTCTTCATTGCTTGCCCCTGCTGTTGGAATGATGCTAAGCATTTTCTCTAAAAGTTCATCTGTTAATTTAGGATTGTCAGATACTTCAATTTCAGTCCAATTCCAAATTGCAGAGATACGGTGTATAATAGGGCTGAGTCTCGACCATCTGTCTCCAATTACCTCGATAGGATTGTGTATCCAATCCCAAGCTTCTGTCAACAATACTTTTTCTTCTTCATTCTCAGCGTCCAAAATGTAACATTTGTTAAGCGAAACATTCCAGATTTCAATGGGGTTCTCAGTTTTGTCCAGCTCTACATTTGATGGAAAACTATTATCGTGTAGTACAAACTTTTTTATTTTTCTCTATCCATAAGTCACTAGCACACAGTTTGAATCGTGTGCACTAATTAGAGTGTACTAAGGATTATAAACCCGTTTTTCCTCTCTCATTTTAGATTTCTTTTTTCAAGAAACTCATTAATGGGTGTCACATCATGAACATCTAGAATGACTTTAATCTTTAGTTTGAATTCATCGGCATCGCTCAACTTACTGATTTCCACAATTTGGGAAAAAGCGATTCCCTATGAATTTGAGCAAGGTCGTGCAAGACCGTTATAGCTTCAGCTCGTTTCATAGAATGCATTCCCCAGTGCAGTCAGCAATCAAGAACGAACGCATACTTAGGTCTTAGGATTTTGACATACTCAAACTAACAAACAAACCTTAAATCTCGAATCTTCTTTAAGAAAGAAATCAATAATGACATTTTCTTACAGACTAGCTGAAGGAGAAATTGACTCAATCGTAACATTAGAATACAAACCTCCCGGAAATGCTAATGTTCCAGATTGCAAAACTTCTTATTGCAAAAATGAATTAAAGTGTAAAATGTCAGGGCTTCTCTTCCCAGTTGTCATGAGTCTGCACAAACTCATGTTCTTTATTAAGTATCCATGAGGAAGAAATAACCCTGCTAAAAGACATATCCGATGATGCACAGAGAAGTGGTCATTAAAATAACCTTAAAACAGCAAGACCAGGAAAGACCAGAGATTATACATCAAAATGTCAAGTCTAAATCAGTGACCTAAAACTTATATCTCCACTGGAACCCTTCATTCTGATCGTGCGAGCACTTGCAAAATGATTAAAGGAAGCTCTAGTTCTGCGAGCATTACTTACATTCTAATTTCCTCGACCTTCCTCACAATGCCTCTAGCATCTATTCCCTGCTCCCTCAAGAGAACCTCAGGTCTCCCCGAATGCGGTATTCTTGTCACTGCTAATATATGAGGTTTCAATCCCAGCGCTGCTACAGCTTCCCCTAAGCCCCTCGAAACATAGTGATCTTAGACAGTTACTAATTCTCCTGTCTCCTCTGCTGCTAGTCTGATACTCTGCTCGTCCATAGGCTTTATTGAGTAGCAGTCCACTACTCTTATGCTCATGCCTTTCCGTCTTAGTATCTGGTAGGCCTTCAAAGTCTCATGAACAGTAATGCCCGCTGCCAATACGGTTGTAACATCGCTTCCGCTCCATCGAAGGACTTTGGAGCCGCCTATACGAAATTCCTCTTCGTTTCCATAGATCACAGGTGTCTTCTGCCTCGTCGTTCGCAAATATGAGATTCCCTTATGACTCGCAGTTAGACATGTTAGTTTCTCACTACTTACTGCGTCGCAAGGGTAGAGGACAGTGCTTCCAAAGATGGAGCGGAACATTGAGACATCTTCAAGTCCCATCTGAGAAGGACCGTCCTCCCCTATAGAGATACCAGCGTGTGAACCCGCCACCTTCAAGTTGGCTCTTGAATAAGCTGCCATTCTAAGCTGGTCGAATGCCCTACTCAGGAAACAAGCGAAGGTCGAAAAGAAGACGTTTAGACCATGTGTCTGCAAACCCAGACCTATCCCCACCATGTCTTGTTCAGCTATGTAGGATTCAATGCTTCTCCCCGGATACTTCTTAAAGAATAATTCGGTAAACGTAGAGTTCTTCACGTCACTATCTAAAACAACCATCTTACTATCGATTTCACCGAGCTTCTCCAGCGACTTCCCATAAGCTTCTCTTGTGGCAACCAGGTCTCCCAGTCTATAATCAGTCTTTACTGCAAGCTTCAGCACTGTCTTCTCCAGTTTATTTTTCGCCAGGATCCAATTAGTTGGCTTCACCATCACATTTCCTATTCTTGACAAGAGTTCCTTCTCGACTTTCAAGGCTTCTTTGTTATTCAATACTCTTCCATGCCATCCTTCAGCATTCTCAAGGAAGATTGCTCCTTTGCCTTTGACTGTCTTTGCGATTATGAAGGAGGGACCTTTGGAAGTCTTAGCCTTCTCGAATACATCTATCAGTTCTCCGAGGTTATGACCGTCACAGGTGAAGACGTTCCAGCCGAAAGACATTATCCGCTGTTTATATTCTTCGGAGTTCCACTCGTACATGGTAGGGCCACTCTGACCAAGACGATTCATGTCAAGGATTGCCACTATGTTAGGGATTTGAAATCTCCCCGCAAAGTTTATCGCCTCCCAGACAGAGCCTTCAGCCATCTCTCCGTCTCCTATGAGAACGAAGATTCTCCGGTTAATGTTTAGCAGCCTCTTGGCGTAGACCATTCCAATTCCAATGGCTAAGCCTTGTCCCAGCGAGCCGGTAGTAACTCTCACACCCTTAATCCTAGGAACAGGATGCCCTTCCAACTTGGACGAGGACTGCCGAAGTTTCATAATACTACCCGCCTCTAAGACTCCAAGCTCCATTAAAACAGCATACAGAATGGGTGCAGCATGTCCTTTAGAGAGAATGAACTCGTCATTATCAAAGTAATCCATATTTTCTGGATCGAAGTTCATCTCCTTAAAGAATAGAGTTGAGACTATCTCTGCAGCTGAAAAACACGTTGTCGGATGCCCTGAACCAGCCTTGGTAGTTGCATGCAGGACATGCAGTCTAATACGGTTAGCCTTATTCTCTAGAAAAGACTCGTAACTCATAATGCTCTTCACCTTCATCAGAATCTGGAGGCTCTAGGCAACAGACTCTAGTTTACATTTGGAGAATCTCGATGAGTTGCATATTACATTTTGCTATTGTCAGCTTACAATAACACACTCCGATCGAATCCCAAAAGATATACAAAAACCTTTAATAAATAAGTGTATCAGAAAAAATCTGTTGGAACTAGGCGGGTAGTTACTGATTCATCGTTTACAAAAAGCTTCAATGGAGTTCTTTTATCCCATTGTTAGCACGCGCTACTATTCCGGCTAATATAAGCTAGAGAGATACTAAATAACTCAATATAGATATCGAATTCATATGACAGATATGATAGAGTATAGTAATATGGTTAGTTAATCATTCAAAGGTACCAAACTTGATAGAACCAAATAGTGCAAATATGCTGCTGAAGCCCTAGGCACATTCGTACTTGTCTTCATGGGATGCGGGAGCGCAGTGCTTGCAGACAAATACATTGGAAATGTGGGAATAACATTCTCCTTTGGCTTTGTAGTCCTGTCAATGGCATATGCTATTGGTGGTATCTCGGCTGCCACATTAACCCAGCCGTGTCAATATCAATGTTCGCCGCGGGAAAGATGAAGCCAAGGATATAGTGGCGTATATTGTGATGCAGTGTATAGGTGCTCTTGTTGGAGCTGCAGCCCTGTTTGGAATCGCGGCTGGCAATCCTTCGTACAGTCTCGCTGTCAACGGTCTAGGTCAGAATGGCTATGACTCAGCTTCTCCAGGCGGGTTCTCTCTTATCGCGGGATTCATCTCGGAGGTCGTTTTGACTCCGATATTCTTGCTTGTGATCCATGGTTCCACTAGCGAGAGAGTTTCGAAGGGATTTGCAGGAATCGCTATTGGTTTAAGTTTGATTCTCATACATCTTGTTGGTATACCCGTGACTGGGGTATCGGTTAATCCTGCTAGAAGTCTAGGTCCAGCTGTTATTGTTGGTGGTGCCGCTTTGAGTCAACTTTGGCTGTTCTGGGCAGCCCCCGTCATAGGTGGAATCTTGGCTGCTATCATCTGGAAATATATCGAGTGAGTACATATAGTGAATCAGACTTACTCCCACTTTTTGCATCAGTTATGGTTGATTTAGTTAGTATAAACTTTCCCCAACCATAAACAAACTCCTTCTCGAATTTTCATAAGAGAAAAAATATTAACCGTCTATTATTCAAAGTTTCAAATAACCATAATAAATCTTACTAATACTCAGTTAACTACTAAAGTCTTAAGTAGTAGAAAAACGGAGTAACTTTTGATGATTCAAAATGGCCTTAGAGTTCCTTAAAACATATTCAAGTGAGAACACAGTAAACGCTTATCGATTAGCAATCAAGAGTTTC
>JAUPKU010000227.1 GCA_030837285.1 Thermoproteota archaeon
TAATTATCCTAGCTCATGCGATTCTTCAACTCTCATTATCAAATACTACTAATTAAGAGTAGTACTTAATTATTATTCGTGATTTTAGAAGAGAATAGTCTATACGTTTTAGTTACTTTTAAAAATCAGACAGTTTTTATACCAACTATATTCGCCCGCTCTCCGACCTAAAAATGAGTAAGCAAGCGCTATGTGAAGAATGGTTCTGCATTGTATGACCTATTCCTCAATGGACAAATACTATGGAATTCTACCGACTCCTCTAGCCCGTATTTTGAATGGTTATCTTTGGGGCTGAACGTTCATTATGTTGTTGGAGAAGGATACTGGGACAGCCTTAAGTGAGGAATACAATGTTGATGAAAAAAAATCAATGTCACTGTCACTCAATGGGATGGTTACAGTGTTGTCAACAAGAATAAATGCGTGGTATTGTAGGCGGGGTACATCCCCTCTATTGAAAATGACTATCAACTAAAAATTGTAGACACGAATACTGCTATAGTCATACCTGAGTTTCCAACGATAACCATAACTATAATACTTCTAACTACTCAGGCTTTCAAGTTAAGACTAATAAAAAGAAAAGCACGCGAAATTTCAGAAAAGAGAAATCATTTTTAACGCACACTAACAATTCTACACACCATTATTAACATATACACTTTCATTCTTTTTCTTTATTCTTCCTTCAAAAGCAATACATTCTCTAGCATATCGTAAGCGCTATCGTTTACGTCGTCCAATCTTCACAATTCCACTTTCATATTGTATGCATCCACAGAAATGACTCAAAAAGAGCAAAGCAAATTACACGTTTTTTTCAGATATGATTCACTTAATACCTCTATAATGTTTGATGCAAAGGCTTTGCTACAAAAAGGATGGTGATAAGCGCGGAATGGTTCCAAAGGTTGAGTACAGGTTACCTGGTGTAGGATGGAATGTCAAGTATACAAGAAAATATATCTCAACATTTTAGAGGATTTTCAAAAAGAACAACTGAAATTCAATAATGAATGTTGATTTGTGCGTAAAAGGTTAATAAAGAAGTTAATTTTTTAAAGGTCACTAAAACAAAAAGTCTATTAACTAATAATATTCAACCTTAACGGAAAGAGATTGTGGAAGGTTTACTACTTATGGATTCTGAAGGAATATTGCAGTATTTTAAGATGATGATACCTTCTCTTTTTATCATGGTAATCATAGCATTTGGGATGGCCACTGAAAATGTACTGCTCCAATACGGGGCAATTGGTTTGATTCTGGTTGGACAGATAGGCTATCAGACTATTAAGAGCTTCCGTTCAGCACCGATGGTTGAAGCAAATATTAAAGAAGCAACAAAAGCTAAAGGCGGACGACTCCTTCTAACAGTAACAGAGAATGAAGTTAATGAAATTAAGAAACAGGTTAAAGATAGCAGTGGTATGGGGATAAGTTCGAAGCAACTTCTTACTCTTTTCATACCCATTATTGTCTTTTATGCCACCAGCCAGATTCTCGGATCAGTAGTTCCTGATCTCCCGAGATGGCAGTCCTATTTGATAGCTTTCGCTCTAACTCTTCCAGCCAGTACAGTAGTTGCCATGAAGTCTGGGACAAGAGCTATGACAGGCCCTGCAGTCTCACCGAATGCATATTACATAAGTGAGAAAGGAGTGATCTTCGAGTATTTTGGGCGCACTTACATTATGCCATTTCCAATAAAAAGAATCAACATGCAGAAAGAGAAGATGTACATAGAAGTAGAAGGACGCCCAACCAAGTCTGTAATGATTCCGAACAAATTAAAACTCTTAAGTAAGCAAGTTGAAAAACTTCAGAGTATACTCAACCGTTTTCTCGAAGAGAAAACTGAAAAAGCAATTAGATAGAGCATATCTAAAGAGTTGGTAGCATCGAGCCTAATTCTAGCATAAGGACAATAGAACTATTCAACTATCTTTGTTAGTTTTGTCTGTTCGAGAGTCTCTTTACAGATTTCTTGTCTTGATTCCAGTAATTGAACTATTTGATGAGCTTTAACTCTTCCAACTCCTTTAACCAGAACTAACTCAGAGACAGAAGCCGAGAAGACTTCTCTTAGACTACCGAAATGTGACAACATGTTCTGAGCCAGTTTAGGTCCGATTCCAGGAAAACTTGAGAGAATAGCGAGTTTCAAATCTTCATTAGATCTAGTCCTAGTTTTGTTGTAAATAAGAGGCTTTTCTGGCTCACTTCTGATTTTCCGTTTAGCTAGTGTGTAGAGGAAGTCAGCGGTTTGCCTTCGAGTATAAGTAAAAAAAATACGGATGTGAAAGTTGAAAGTTAATGCTGCAAGAGCACCCCAGAAGCTTCTGGGATTAGATAAGCCGTCAACAATGGAATTTGCATCACCTTCAACTAGGAGAAGGGCATTCTCGTAGCATTGGGTGAGGCGTGAAGCCTGGTCCATTAGTCGTCCTGTGAAGAGAGAATTTACGAAATCGTGAACTTCCTTCCGCTCCACCGCGTATCCAGAAGGAAAGATGTAATCTCCTACAGCGAGCATTCGAAACTCTACTCTTAAACCCGAGGCTTTCAAGAGTTCGGGGATGCCAGAAGCGTTCTCTCGTTGGTCTACAATCACTCTTTCAGGGAATGGCAAGGTATTATGGTCCTCCAAAAAGGGAATTGAAATTATCATAAATATAAAATTCAGGTTTGAAGGAAGAGTATCTGAACGTTTGGAATGGGGATATTGTAACGAACATAAATTGCTATTGCCAAGACAGCGATGGATGACGCGAGTGTTATGTAATCTGCTTTTCTAATCCTGAGTACATAGAGATTTGTCCTCTTATTTTTAGCGCCAAAAGCCCGAGACTCCATAGCTTCTGCCAATTCCAGACTTCGTCGGATAGCACCCACGATTAACGGAATCAGTATAGGAATATAGTTTCTTATCCTCTTCAAGAAGTTTCCTTTCTCCAGTTCAAGACCTCTGGACTTCTGGGCGTCCATTATGGTCTGTGCTTCATTTGCTAGAACAGGGACATATCGGACAGCGGTGGTAAAGGCAAAGCAGAATTCGTAGGGTACATGA
>JAUPKU010000228.1 GCA_030837285.1 Thermoproteota archaeon
ATATGAGTATCGAAAAATTCTCTCCAATTCTGCATGAGTTGGGTGACATAGGTATTTTAGATTATAAGAATCTAATAAAAATTTTTGAACTTTTGAAACCATATTGGGTAGATTCTAAGTCAGCTTCCTGCATATATGAACGTGCTTTACACCCGGATATTAGTCAAGCCGTAGCTCTTAATGCCAGTAAGAGTATTTCTGCGGAACTATGTATTCGTCGCGCAAGTTGTCGTCATCCTAACATGTGGCCTATGTGTACTCCTACAGATGTATTTGGAGCGGATGCTGCCGATGAAATTGTGAATGAAATATTATATGACTTTTTGCAGCAAATGTTAAAGACTCAAGACATTGATGAGATTTTTCCTGAACTGGATTTTAATTCTATGGACCCCGATCAACAAAAAAAGGAATTAAAAAGTTTGATATGTACTTATAAAACAACAAACCTCCAACCAGTGTTTTTTGTTTTTAAATATTCAGATGAAATTTTGAGATTACTACCTACTGTGCAAGAGAATCTTCCTCACGTTACTTTATTTTTATTAACAGAAGATAGGTATCCTAATCCCGCAGATTTAGTAGGCTTTGATTGTGAACTCTTGTTAGATCTTGGGGTTAAACGCGAATATGATATGATTCGTCGTATAAATAATACTAAATCTTCATTTTCTATGTTCCGTAATAATAGCTGACTAAAAATCTTATGGAGGGAGCATGACTTACAAAAAATTATTCGATCCAAATGAAGATTCATCCACAGAAGTTTCAAATAGAGAATTATCTGCTGAGACTCTTTTAAATATTGAGAACTTCGGAGATCGCTCCAGTAAATCAGTGTATGTATATGATGATAATGTTGTCTTAAAGGTGAATATTGCAATTGCAACTGGTAGACCTCTCCTTGTACTTGGCTACAGTGGTTATGGGAAATCTTCACTTGCGAGAAACGTAGCCAATGTTTTGGGTTGGCGCTATTATGAAAAAGTGATTACTTCTCGAACACAGGCTCGTGATTTACTTTGGGAAGTCGATATGATTCGTCGTCTTCAAGATGCACAGGGGGGTGCGTTAAATAAAGATATTAATTACTATATCCGACCAGGAGTTTTATGGGAGGCTTTTCACCTTAAAAGTGCAATGGAACAGGAAGCTATAGCTTTATCTTCGTCTTCAGCATGTTTAAGCTCGTCCAAAAAAAAGAATCTTGAAAAGATAAATTATCCAGCAGTTGTTTTGCTAGATGAAATTGATAAGGCCGAACCAGACTTTCCAAATAATCTACTTGTTCCCTTAGGTTCTCACTATTTTACTGTCGAGGAAACTGAGGCAGAAGTAAAATGTGATAAACCTCCTTTAGTAATAATCACAACAAATGGTGAGCGTGATCTTCCACCAGCTTTTTTACGACGATGCGTTATCTTGAATTTATTAAAGCCAGATTTGTTGGAAGTTGGAAAAAAACATTTTGAAGAACATGTAAATCTTGTCGTAAAGGTAGCAAGTCTCTTAGGTAATATAGAAGTGGATAAAATAGAAACTGAACAAGGTAAGAAACAAATCCAATCTTCCCCACTCAGCCCTGCAGAATTTATCGATTTTGTGAAAGCTTGTATTAACCTAAAAATAGAAAATCCAGCAGAGATCTGGGATATGATCATAGAGTCTATTGAATGGAAACAAGGAAGAAAAGAAAGATGGTAGCTTTCACTAATTCTCCTCACCACTCTTTAGTCGATTTAATTATAGCTTTGAAAAAACTAGCACCTTCTGATAAAGAGACAATAAATGCAATTATGGAGACTTTAGGGATATTTTTTGAGCCTGAATCTTCAAATTTTGAGAACAGCAAAGACCTTGAGAATGTCTCTAAATCGTCTAAAGAAGTATACGAACAATTAGACTCAAGTGAGTCTATTTTACCTTCACCTCCATCTGATATCCCAATATCTAACATACCCCGATCTGAAATCTTTTCAGAATCCGATAAACCTGTTGTTCCTTTTGTACTTACTCCTCCTAAAAAATCTGAAACAAACTTTCCAGCTTGGTTTTATAATCCCTTGCCATTGAAAAATATTGTAAATCCAAGGGACCATAACCCAAAGAATCCAAACCCAAGGAATCCTTTTACTTCCTATCCCTTACTAACATTGTTTAATCCTATCTTAACTCGGTCAATATTGGTCAGTACTTTATCCATTCTCGACAACATTGGACCTCTCGACACTGATGAAGTACTGAGATTAGTCTCGAGGAACGAGCCAATAAAAGAAATTCCAAGACTTCCTTCGCTAACCACGGTTCATGGAGTTCAAGTTCTTGTAGATGAGAGTGAAACGTTAGAGCCATTTAATAAAGATCAAATAAATCTAAGACGCGAAATTCGAAAGATTGTTGGATCAGATAAAGTTCAGATATTGGGATTTCTTGGTTGTCCTTTACGAGGAGTAAGACGGGGAATATTTGACAGCTGGTCCGAATATAGTCCTCCTCCTAGAAGAACTACTGTCTTATTACTGACAGACCTTGGAATCTTAAGAGATCCATATATTCTTGATCATGTAGGAGTAGACGAATGGTTACGTTTTGCTTCAATTATTCGAAAAGCTGGTTGTTCTTTAGTAGCTTTTGTCCCTTATCCCAAAGAAAGATGGCCAAAAATGCTTCAGAGTTCTATGAGAATAATACAGTGGGATAGAACAACCGTTACAACTAGAATCTCGCAGATCAAAAAAAATAATTGTGGTCTAAAGGAGATTAATGATGATGAGAGGAGATCCACAGAAGCTAATAAATAAGTTCGGAAAAACTCATCAAAATGCTCTTCGCCTTGCTGAAGTAGTTTCTATAGCGGTACGTGTAGAACCTGAACTTCTCCGATTAGCTAGATTAACTCTCGTTCCGGAGGCAAATGCTGGTGATGAAGCTGATCTGTGAGATTCTAGTTGTAACGGTTGTTCTATCCCACTGTATTATTCTCATAGAACTCTGAAGCATTTTTGGCCATCTTTCTTTGGGATAAGGGACAAAAGCTACTAAAGAACAA
>JAUPKU010000229.1 GCA_030837285.1 Thermoproteota archaeon
GAAGTTGGACAGATTTGCATTTTAACTGGTCTTGTCTTTTTCATCATAAGTGAAATATTGGAAAAGAAGAAATTGCATACGATAAAAAAAGGCGAATCATAGATAAGTAAGGCATTAACCCAATATCGCAAGAACTAGCTATTTTTATATGTTTCAAAAACATTGATAGATTAGATTCATATGAGCACTTCTGTAGCTATAACAAGGTGTAATAAAGACATTGAAAAGTCCCTTAAAGAAGCTATACTTACTAAAGGGTTTACAGATTTACAATCTCCAATAGTAATAAAACCTAATATCTGTACAAATAATGATCGAACAGGTTTCGCAAATACAAAAGTCGATATCGTGGAAGCAATCATCCGCCTCCTTCTTGAGAAACAGAGCAACCCCGTAATTCGGATCGCGGAATCTGACAGCGGAGCGAAATATGCTGATGAAGTCTTTGAAAAATTTGGCTACAAGGATTTGGAACAGAGATATTAAAAACAAGGATTCGATGTTTCCCTGGTCAACCTGAGTCATTCTTCAACCGTTGCAATCAAGCTCAATGGACTGTATTTTAAGAAGCTTGAGCTACCAAGGGAAGTTGCTGGAGCAAGGTTTCTTCTATAGATTGCTGTTGCAAAAACCCATTATCTAACTTTCCTTACTGGCGTAATAAAGAATCTATTTGGTCTTTTGCCTCAGAAAAATAAGGGGTTCTATCACTCGAATATTAGCGATGTCATCCTTGACTTAACCAGGTTGACTCACCCTAATCTCTGTATTGTCAATGCAAGAGTTGGTCTTGAAGGGTGGGATGGCCCTGGCAAAAGAATAATGGACTGCTTTCTAGTGGGAAAATACCCCGTTTCTGTCGATGCAGCTATGGCATTGGTTATGAATTTTAAACCTGAGCTAATCTCGTATTTAGTTGAAGGAGAAAAACTCGGTCTAGGTTTACTGAATCCACAGATCATTGGGACTCAGTTAGACTCTATCAATGTACAGTTTAAGGCACCAAATTTTGCTTAACTTGAAATCAGTAAACTTCCTACGGTAGCTGATGTAAAAGCCCATTATTTCTGACAGTTCTTCTAAAGCTTTAGAGCTTCCGAAGGATAATTACTTTCTTCTTAATATTCCCACTACTACTCCGCCTGCAGCTCCGCCAACTGCACCGAGAATAGCTGTGACGAATAGGCCAACAGCAAACATTACCACTAGGACGATTAGTATTATGAAGAATATAATTGTTCCAAGAGCTTGGAATAAAGCGCCAAAGCCACCCATGATAACACTCGCTGAGCTACCTATACTATTTCCTAATGCGGCGAAAACAGCTCCCACACCTACACCTTCTGACTCGTTGAAGGAAGGCATTCCACCTACATTTGGAGGAGTGAGATTGGCCAGGGGGATAATTAGTATAACAGTTATAAGAAGCGTTAAAATCCCAGCTTTAGCACCTGAACCTGCTTTTTCTGCAACAACACCAGCGGTAAATGGAACTAAGAGGAAGAACCAGAAATTAGCATTAAGAAGGTATAGGACTAAGCCTAAAGCGATGCCAATTGCGGCGCCTTTAAGTGATTTGTGTCCTCTTCCGACTATAATGTTCTTCTCATCCTTCTTTTTTCTGCCGAATATTCTTTCCCAGAAGCTATGCTGAATTTCATACTTAACTGTATTAGTCATTTCACTACACTACTGTCCTTCCACACGTGCTGATTCGTAATGAAAGAGCAATAGAGATATTTCCAGGTACTAAAAGGTAAAAGAATTATGAATCTATACTCTATAAAGTAAGAAGATGTTATTGATTCTAAATCCATAAAGCCTAAGTCTATATTGGAACAAGATATGAATTCAAACAAGACTAATTGAATTCAAACAAGACTAATTGTAAGAGTTAGACTTTGACGGTGAGAAAACAATGTCAGAGATAATCGCTGTTGAGATTGTCGGAATCTTCTCAGCCATGTTTATTGGGATTGTCATCGCGGTACTATGGTTCACCATGCTACTTCAAAAGAAGAGAATAAAAGAGAACTAATCAAGAAGAAAATCGAAGTATACGACAAGCATTTCAGCGAGATGGTTAGAATAGAGTGCCCGTATTGTCAGACTCTCTATTCCTCAGGCATTTCCAAGTGTCCCCATTGTGGAGCAGATACTGGAAAGATGCGCTTTCCAAAAATGCCGGAATAGCCTATTTTAGAAAAGATCATATATTCATTCTAGTCCATATTCTTTTAAATTATATTTTCTTAAACTATGAACGTTGGTTGACTTGCCCCACTGAGCTGACGAAGTACAACTCCTTTCGTCCTCAACTCATCTGGAAGACTTGCCTTCACGAGTAGATGGTAATTGACATTATAGATGGGTTCCTCATTTGTGTCAAAGACGCCTATTCTAGAAGCCGAAATAAGAATTGCCTTGATGCTGATGACGATTCCATCTTGCAGTTCAAACTTTGACCACTCTTCATCTACAACCGAGAACTCGATATATTTATCAACAATGGCTGCTTGGAGTTCTTGTAAAGTAATGTTTTTTGCCGTCGGGATCCTTTTAGACTCATAGATGATATGACACCAATTGTTAAATTTACAATAAGATTAAAAGAAATCTTCCCCTCATTATCAAGTCACCTTGAAATCTTTATAATGTAAACCCGAATCTTGACATAGGACCCGTCCTTAAGAGCATAGACTATCCATGACTCAGACAGTGTCTTGAGTGCGAGCCTTCTCATATTTCTCGCGTTCAGACACACTTATCCATCACACCAACAGCCAATAAGAAAATTATTAAAGCTTATGAGCTTAAACAAACAAATGCCAGAGATCCATTGATTATTAATATGATTAGCAAAGCTCCATTAAGAAAGTATATTCCGCCTCTTCATGATACAAACTTTTCACGGTTCAATATAGCGAAGAAGATCAATTGAACATCATACAGCCGGAGATTCTCATGCCAAACTCACCTGACAATACGAAGATCCTTAGCGAATTAAATGGGAATAGCGCGCGCTACCTAGCAAAGAACTTCAAAAGAGAGAAGGCAATTCCTTTATCACTACCGAAAAGGGGTTACAATTTATCGAAGAATTCGGGAAGATACAATCGCTAGTAATGGATGACCATCTACTAGAAAGAGAAAGTAAATAGAGCTAAAGAAGAAACTATTTTGAATGATATAAAAATTAGAATTTACATCTGTTCTATTACAATTTTCCTAGCAAAGACATTCTAAATCCGTTCACCTTTACGTTCCCGATGAGTTACAGGTCTAATTGAAAATAGAAAACTAAGAAAAATCTCAGACTCTTTTGGCAGTACTCTTTAATTCAGTAGCATTTTTCTTTAAGGATACAACGTCACTTATGGCGCTGATTTCAGTGACAGGTATATTAGTCTTAATGCCCCCTAACCTGGGCTTCTTGAAACCCATTGTTTCCATGACATTTTTTTCCAAATCAACACAAATATCTGAAATGATCCACGTTATCTTGTCAAACTCAATCTCAGAGACTTTTCCAATAATTTGCGCATCACTACCTAACACTGCTTTACCTATTACTTCTTCTGATCTCAATAGAATCTCCAAACTAATTAGAGAAATTTAAGTTTATATAACTTATCTAACACTCGCATGAAATGGATACATAATTATTGTTACATCATTAAACATTATCTGGATTTGGATGACAAACGCTCATTTTAGAGAGAAAATATTCAAGATACTTTTAAAGACACTATCATTTAAAGAGCAGGTTTTCCAAATTCAACTTATTATACGCTGACTGGAATGCTTCAGACTTAGATTTGGCAGCATTGAATTTTATACAATTTTTCTCTTGTCTTTGTCTTCCAAGGCTTTACCATATTTGATAAGAGCGTTTATTGCATTGATTGCTCTCTCAGGAGTCGGGTATGAGGGAATGTGGTTTTCCTCCAACATCTTGACTAGTATTTGTGTGAACTCTCCGCCTATGGTGCACACCACTGTTGGCTTGCCAAAAGTAACATGCGACTCGGTTATTGCATCAACTACATCTGACTCGATAAATGATGTTTGGAGAAGTACAATTACCAGAATTACCCCAACATTTGGGTCTGAGGAAACAGCATTTAACGCAAGTCTATAGCGATCAACATCAGCATCGCCTACTAGATCTAAAGGATTATGTACAATGGCGTAGTCAGGTAGTTTCTCCTGTAGTCCCTCTATGGTCTTTGGGTCAAAACTTGCTAGTTTAAGCCCTAATCTGGAGGCCTCATCGGTACTAATAACACCGAATCCTCCCCCGTTTGTAACGATTGCAACTGAAGTTTGACCTCTAATTGTAGGCTGATATCCAAGGGCACGCGCATAATCAAATAGTTCATCTACCGTCTGTGCTTGGATCGCCCCTGCCTGTTCGAAAGCCCCTGTGTAGATTTTTGCTGATCCGGCGAGAGATCCAGTATGAGATAGGGCTGCGCGAGCCCCATCTTTCGTTACACCCCCTTTAAGCAAGATTAATGGTTTATTGTCAGTTACGCGAGAAGCTACTTTGAGGAAATCTCTTCCTCTTTCAATACTCTCCACGTACACTGTGATACATTTTGTAAGATTATCTTCTGCAAGATAGTTTAACAGATCAACCTCATCCACGTCAATCTTATTTCCAATGCTAATGAATTTGCTAATTCCTATATCTTGTGATGCGGCCCTGTCAAGCACCGCAGAACCAAAGGCTCCACTCTGCGATATGAAGGCGATTGGTCCAGGTTTTGGGCGTCTCAACCTATATCTCGGTAAGAAGAGTGTGTCAACATGATTCGCTGGATCGTAGACGCCTATGCAATTCGGGCCGATGATTCTAAGGTTGCTTCCTTCTATCTTCTTCTTGATTTCAAGCTCAAGCTTCTCTCCCTTCTCACCAGTTTCTCTGAAGCCACCTGAGATTATTACGGCCGCTTTAACATTCTCCAATAAGCACTCATCTATTATCGATGGAACTATTGGGGCTGGGACTGCGATTATGGTTAAATCTAGCTCATCCGGGATTTCTTTTAAATTTGGATAGGATTTTAAGCCTAGAATATCTTCGGCTTTAGGATTTACAGGGTATGCCTTTCCTGTGAACTCGGAGTCAATGAAGTTCTTCAGGATTACGTGTCCAAATTTCCTTGGCTCCCTCGATGCTCCAACTACAGCAACGGACTTTGGGTTAAAGAATGGACTTAGAGCCATTTATTGACCTCCTTCGTTCTGCTCTAAGATTATCCTGCAGTCGACAGCGCAGGCGCTGTCGGGATATGCTAGCACTGGGTTGAGGTCTAATTGGCTAATTGTATTATGCTCCATCATCAAATCCGAAATGTTTACCAGAATGTTAATTATCGAATTGATGTCTGCGGGAGGCTTTCCTCTAGCTCCCTGTAGTATTTTAGAGCCTTTAAGCCCGTGAATGAGATTCAGAGCGTCGATTCGGTCTATGGGGGCTACACGAAATGAGACATCATCATAGACTTCTGTGAAGATACCACCTATTCCGAGCATAATCGAGGGTCCGAACTGTCTATCCCTAATGGCTCCAACGATCATTTCGACTGAGGCTGGCATCATCCTCTGTATCTGGATTCCTGTGATTTTTGCTGTAGGCTCTAATCTAATGACATCTGCGATTAGTTGCTCATACCTGAATCTGAATTCCTCTTCAGTTCTTATGTCAAGAATAACTCCGCCTACATCAGATTTGTGAAGAATCTGAGGTGATATTATCTTTAAGACAACTGGGAAACCAATTTCTTTAACTCTAAAAATAGCTTCATTTAAATCCATGGTTATGAAGGATTTTGGAGTTGGGATATTATGAAGATTACAGATTTGCTGTGCTTCATTTGCTATCATAGTGAATCTGTCTTCTGTCAAGACTTTTTGGATGATTGCTTCGCACTCTTTCATTTCAATCATTCATAATATGTTTAATATATTGAGTTTATAAAACTGGTTTAAAAATAGGAATGATTTGTTAACAGAATCATTAATTGAAAAAACAATCGGAGAATCAATACTTTGAAAGATAAAATTGTGATATTTAGCAAGTGCGTTCTTTCCTTCCACTCAAAACTCACGCACCAAGATAACTAAACAGTTAATCCGTATAAAAACAATTAGTCCATGATTGAGCGAATTGAAATAGTAAGAATTCGAGCTCTGATACAGCTTAGATTTATTCTTATTAATGAGAGTTTAATTGACAGAAAATAAGACGCGAGAGAAGACATGTTTCATAATATGTCCTATAGGAGAAGATGACTCGCCGGAAAGAAAGAGAGCTAATGATTTATTAGAGTTTATTATATCGCCCAGCTTAGGTAAATTTAATTATAAACTAATTAGAGCCGATCAGATTTCTAAACCAGGGTTAATATCAAGTCAGATAATCAAGCTTGTTATTGAATCAGATCTTGTAATTACTGATTTGCACAAATATAATCCGAACGTTTTTTATGAATTGGCTATACGTCATGCAACAAGAAAACCATACATTCAACTTATGAGTAAAGGCCAAAATCTCCCCTTTGACATTCAAGATGTTAGAACAATCTTCTTTGATATGACAGACATTAGAGATATAAATCAGGCAACAAGAAAGGTTGAAGAACAAATTAACACAATCGTAAAAGAGAAAATTGAGGAAATTGACACTCCAATTTCTCAGGTAATAAATATTAAGACATTGTTAGAAAGTAGAGATCCTCAGAAGCAGGGGATTGCTATCGTCTTACAAGGTCTGAATGAAATTAGAGGCGAATTGAAAACTATGCAGAATATGTTACTTAAACAACCTCAATGGTTAACTGGAAGCGCAGTAGCAGACATTGATGCACCAGCAAATAGTCCTTTTGAATCAACTCCGATAATATACAATTATAGGATCCCAGTGTCTTCTATATCACCGCGCTCGCGCGCGTCAGTAATAGTGGATGGAAAAATAATAAGGCTCTGTTCAAACTGTAGGGAATATATAGAGCCAACCGCAGATTCTAAATGTCCTAAATGTGGTAAAAAACTTCGAGAATAACGTACTTAGAGGTTATTTTCATAGATTATTCACTCTGGGAATACTCAGTTGGGATAGTTTGTTTAGTACTTAGAAAATTCGCAGAATACTTATTGACCTTTCCACAACAAAGACCTATATTTGAGTCAACTTTTGAGCAATATTTCAAAGCTTTTTTTCTCTTAGCTCTATCTATATCACATCTGTGCAATATCTATGTGTCTAACA
>JAUPKU010000230.1 GCA_030837285.1 Thermoproteota archaeon
TCTGACTTCCGAAGACTTGTCAGCAACGAAGCTGATTGGATTGCCGAAGATGCTTGGTCCTTCACCCTCATCGCGTATTGCTCCTGTTATTATGCAGCGCAGGATGTAGCTTCTAGGACTTTTCTGAATGATTTGATATGCTAGGCGCTCGTTCTCATTCATGAGGTAGAGGTCCTGCTCATTCACGTCAGCCCAAGTTATTTTGCCGGATACTTGGAACAGCATCGTTTCGTTCAGTGTGTCATGGGCGATTATCGTCCCTTTCTTCAGGGATCCGGCCTTTTCAATAGTGGAAACGATGAGGACCTCATCTGACTTCCTTCCCTGACCAAGGACTGTTCCCAAAACTATGTTTTCACTCATCAGATTCTTCTTTCCCCCTATCTTGAGGGCATTCTTCCGGGAACCTTTGCCATATTGTACCCGAAGTGTGTCCTCCTTCGCGCTTCTAAACGCATGCGTGTTCTCTCTTCCGTGTCGAGGTCATGTATAATGTAGTCGAATTTGAGATTAGCCTCCCTTTTGGCGACCCTTGCGTATTCGTCTGCCTTGCTGAAGGTGGGATTCATGCCGCAGTGCGCATCCGTGGCTATGTAAAGTAGGTTCTCCATACACTCCTGGTAATACTGCTCCTGCTCTCTCAGAAGCTCAAACCGGTAGTTCCAGCCCTTCAGGTTCAAGTAGAATGTCACGTACTTCTGGATTATCCTCGCACTATCACTGCTTGTGTTCGGGACAGGTATGGGACCGATGTTCTGTCCTTGTTCTCTGAGCAGAGCGTTTATGATATATATGTCGTATGTTCCCCTCAGCCTCAAGTGTTCTGCGAGGTAGTTGCTGCCAGTCCTCTTCAGGAAGCCCAATACAAGTATGTTCCTTTTTAGGCACTGCTCCATAAGGGTGGTATAGAGTTCCTCATAGAAGTTCTTGAAATGCATTCGGTACTCCCGTCTGTCCCTTGGAGTGGGAATGAATAGGCCTAAGGTAATTGTGCCGTCAACTAGCACCATTGAACCATCTGCCCTTCCGCTCTGAACAGTTTTGAAGAGGGCTTGATACAGCGATTGCTGCATGAGTAACCTCTTCAATCGGTCAGTCTGATAATTGTCCACGTGAAATAGGTAGATGTCCTCGCTACGGTCGACCTCCATCTCCTCGTCCACTACTGCTGCCTTGAATAGGACGAAAGTTGTCTCGTATGCGCTGTTGTACCCTGAATCCACTGCGAAGACTCTTCGAGTCTTGGCTTGCACAGACTGATTAACAGTGATGCTGTCCTTTATCTGATCTATGCATTTTTCCTGCTGGAGGAAGGATTCCCTGAACTTCGCTTTGGTGATCTCTAAATCGTCTATGTCAAGTCTTATGTAAGACACTTTATGCGCCTCCATTTTGCAAAGTCGAGATTGCGCTCCTGCCGTTTGCCTTTTCCACTCTGAAGATCTTCGCTGGCAGGGTGTCGAAGGTGCTGTCGTGGGTAACTACAATAAGCTGTTCAAAAGTGTGATTAGCCAAGAAGTCTCTAAGTTTGGCACAGTATGCCTCGTCGAGGTGGATAGTCGGCTCGTCCAGAAGCAGCAGCTGGTTCCTCGTCAGGCCGCTGCAGATGGCCAGTCGAAGGGCGAGAGCTGCGCAAGTGGTCTCGCCTCCACTCAGGGTGTTTACGGGTGATGGTTCTCCATTTCTAGTTATGTCAATGTTTCCCTCTTCATCTATAGTGGCGTAGTCTATACCGTCGTTGGATAGTTCTCTGTAGAAGTCGAGGAAGGCCTCAGAAACCTTTTGGACGCTATTCTTCCGGATGGTGGGTTGAATAACGTCTCTCAAGCTCTGGCGAAGCTTTTCTATGATATCATTCTCGAATTTCAGGCTCTCAACCTTTTTTCTACTCTCTATCTTCCCTTCCAGGATCTCCTTGGTGTTTGTCACCTGCAGAATGTCTTCTCCAATTGATTTTTCGAGCCTGTTCACACCGTCCGCGGCTTTGGCTCTACTTTCTCTCAGTGCTGTCACAGTTCTTTCCTTTTCTTCATGTTCCTCTGGACTGTATTTACGTTCTAACTCTATCTTTGTCAATTTGAGCTTATGCAACTGATCTCTCAAAACTTTCATATTCCTCTCTTCTTGAAGCCGAAGTTCCTCCACGGTCTTCCTGGCTGACAGAAGCTTCTCCGCCTCTCTAGCAAGTGAAGCCTTTGTAGCGACTTCAATTAGTTTTCCTTCAATCTCTATCAGCGTTTCTGACGTTTCCTTTATCGCTTCTATCTGGAGCTTTTTCTCGTCGATTCTCTTTTTGGATGCTTCAATCAACGATTCCTTTTCTTTAAGCTCTCCACTCAAATCAATGGACATAGCTAACTTAGTCGAAGTCTCAAGATATTTCCTGTCAGCTTTCTCAGCTTCCTCTATCTTTGTTTCTATTCCTTCAAGATCAGTACTTATCTTGCATCGAGCCTCTTCTAGGACTGATTGTCCTGCAAAGAGAGAGCTAATCGTTTCGCCTGTTTCTTTTCGAATTCTATTCTTGTGTTCGTCGGGCACAATCTGGAAACATGTTGGACATTCTCCAAGTTCTGTAACTCTGTCCACCTTGTTCCTCAGGTTTTCAATCTCAGCTGAGGTTTTCGTCAACTTCGACTTCAACTTGTCGAGTCCCTCTTCGAGAGCGGTCTTCTCCTTTCTCAATCCGGGTAGAGCCTCTTTCACAGTTTTCAGGCTATCAAGCTCTTTTTTCAATGGTTCTAACGCTTTCAGCTGAGTTACTATTCTATCTCGCCCATTTAGAGCCTGTTTCAAGTCAGATTCATCTCTTTGGAGGAGAAGTTCAAGACTTTCACTCTGTTGTAGAATGGTCTCTACCTGCCTCTTTTCTTCTTTCAGTTTTTCTTCAAGTTTGATAAAGTCTTTATTTCTGTTAAAAGTATCATCTGCTTCCTTCGACTTATCCAGTCTATCCTGTAGGGATCTAAGGGCGTTTGTTGATTTTTCAGTTTCACTCTGATTTCCTTTTATCTGCGTCTTGATGGTTATTGACTCCTGTTTGAGGTCTTCTAGTTCCTTTAGTCTTTCTTCGGCTGGTTTGAGCTTCTTGTCCGCTTCTTTAATAGAAGCCTTCAGACTTCTTAGTTCCCGCTTATTCCCTTCTATCCTTAGATCAAAGTTTTTGAGTTGTCTCTCCAGTTCCTCAACTCCACTGGCCTTAGTCTGAGCTTGGGTGAGATCTGTAAGAATAATGGTCTTTGAGTCTCCCAGTGTCTTCCATATATTCTCGTATGCGTCGATGCCTAGAAGCTTATCTAAGCGTTCTCTCCTCTTCCCAGGTTGAGCCTCTAGCATCTCCTTAATCTCCCCCTGTGATGCGTACATCGCCGCTAAGAATGTTGAGGTGTCTACATCCAGAAGATCTTCGACTGACTTGGCTATAGCTGCTGCCCCCTCAACGGCCAGCTTCCACTCTCCATTATTGGAAATGTACATCTTTGATTCCTGAGTCTTCTCCGAGTAGAGAGTTCTATCAACCCTGTATCTCCCTGAACTGCACGAGAAGACTACTGAGACCTGTGCTTTGTCTGCGCCTCTTCGGATCAGTCCACTTTGACTTGCGCTTCCAGCATACTTTCCAAACAGGGCAAATGACACAGCCTCAAAAATACTGGTCTTCCCAGCGCCGACCTCCCCTAAGAATATAGTCAGGCCCGGGGTGAATTCAATTTCGGAGTAGATGTGGCTTTTAAAATCCTTCAAAACCAGTCTTTCAATCATTGAAATTCCATTTACTAATTGAGGATGTCAAATATAAGGACAAGCTAGTGTATACGACCTTGTCAGACGACATAAAAACAGGGGGATGACGCGCGTTATTATTTACCATTTTGATTCAAGAACTGTTTAACTCGTAAAATAGAGCGCATGAGATTATCGATGAAGACTCCATCTAGCTAGTTAAATATTAGCATATGCGATAATCTCATCCTTCGTTTCATACAGTATGATTTTATTGAATAGTAACCAAATAGGACTGTTTTCTTTCAATTGATGTCGGCGTGCTCTATTGTCTTGTTTAGTTTCTCGATAATAGAGTATTTTTCTTCTTGTGTATTGGAAATATTGGTTCGTACTTCATAAATTCTATTCATTCTAAGAACAAACTGAGAGCAACCACATTAAGCGGAGTCTGAGGAGGTTGTCCAAAGCCGATCTTATGAAGTTATGATAACTATGCCCGGATGCTGAATATTAGATGGATTCATTTGGAAAATGCTGTTTTTATGGAGCTGATGTTTTCTATCCTTTTTTGGCAATCATTGTGGTAGGGTCTTCTATGATGAAAATAGGCTGGCAGAATCTCATAAAATGTCAGAAACAATTGAGGTAATAGGAATATGACTTCTTTCTTAAATTCAAAACCAGAAAATGAGAGACCACCGATAGTTCAGTCTAAGTCAAAGTCAATAGGAAAGAGACTATTGGCTTGCCTTATTATTGGTATTGTCGTTGGAGTGTCTGTAAGTCTTTCTGTCGGATTGGTTGCCTCGGAGCAAAGAGGACCTGATTCAGAATATGCTTTAGGTCTCAGTTTAGGATACTCTCAAGGACTAACTAATGGCACCAAATTTGGCTACAATACAGGATATATGATCGGGAACAGCACAGGATATAATGTGGGCTACTTCGAAGGCTTGGCCAGCAGTAATGCGACGGGCTATCAGTCAGGGTATAATATCGGTTATTCTGAAGGCGTTGTTGATGGGGTTGGAAAGGGCTATAATATTAGAGATCCAACTTATGTTGAAGCTATGAGTTTTGTGTCCTCAGATGAGGTGGATAAGAATAATTATGTTAATGAGAGCTACAATTGTGAGAACTTTGCGACTGACTTTAAGAATCATGCATTTGCTGCAGGATATAGATGTGGATACGTGATGATTGATTGTCCAAGTAGCGGTCACGCTATAATCTGCTTCAACACTACTGATAAGAATGTGGTATTTATTGAGCCTCAGAATGATGCTGTCATGACGGTTGAGGTTGGGCAACCTTATTGGAATAGGGCAATATATGAAACGCCAAATTATGACGATACAGTGGTAAGAATCTTAATTGCTTGGTAATACACGCACACAAATCTATCGATAGAGGTAATTACTGGATCGATCGAGCGTTTACTTTTCCCTCCAAATATGATTGAGAATCAATAATGCAGAGAGCATTCGGCCCTATCTCCACATCATGCGTTGTCTCCGATACTTTTTTCCCATAACCAATTTCCAGCCTATACAAGGTGTCTTTAATGTTCATGATTCTCTTACAGACATTTGGGTCGAAGATAGATTTGATATCGTTTTCATTATTGCCTTTTATTACGAGACCTCTCAGAAGGGAATTCTCCACATTGATATTCTAAATGTAATTAGTAAGTAAAGGTTTAGACCAAGGAAAAAACGTACCTTTTTTTCATATATAATAAAAATCATTTTGGGATTTTCAAAGGCTACTAAAAATCCTGCCTTGTAATCTGGGTGATCATCGCCGCTTCGAATATCAACGTCATCTATTATCACTTTATGATTTCGGTAGTTGCCCAACAAACTCAGCGTTTACATCATTTTCAAAGAATCCTAGTTCACTCGTAGATTGTTTCCATTCTTGGTAATTATCTTCATAGTAATTTTTTCCCCAACTTACGTAGCAATGGGACTAAAAGAAAAACATCGAGAGGAAAATTAGAATGATTGCTAAACCCTCAGGTATAGAAACCATTTGGCATTATCTCCTTGACCATTATTTCTTAATAATGACATGAAGTTATTTTATAAATTACGACTAACACGCGCTTAATCAAAAAAGAATGGTTAAGACCGAAAACTAAGAAATGATTAGCACGAGTCGCTTTCTATGGCTTCCACCATTCTATCCATTCTATGTACTGATATTTCCCATACACATCCATGCTTCCGTTTATGGTGAGAGGAGCTTGCGCGATAGCAACCATTCTCCAATGGAGCCATTCATTGTCATCTGTGATAGTCTGTTGAAAAGAGGAGGTTTTGTGTACTTTAGCAGTCTCATTATAATACACTAGAACTTGAGAGTTAGTAGGATTCTCAGTAGCAGACGAACGATATTCCCGTGTGATAACTAAGGATAGTGATAAATTCTCTGTGATTTGAACGTCAATAACAGTGGTAAATGTCATTGCACCCAGGATATACTTTGAACGTGCACGTGCAAAATCTCTTTGAATAGACTGACCTTCAAGCAGATATATTGGCGTATATTTACCGAATGTCTTACTTCCGAATGGATATGATTGATTAAGACCATCCAAATTTCTAATATGAGGAGTGGGAAAAACAGCTAGGACGACAACTGAAATCACCGCAATGACAGCAAATGATAAAAACTTGCGTTTACGGGCGAGAGCTGGATTTAGAGGTGAAGAAGGCATCAATTTTCCAGGTGAAAGACCAATAGATGGCAAGATAAACGCACAGAAAAACGCGCCACCAGCATATATGACAAATCCCATCGTAATACTCGTAAGAAGGGATATCGCGCTCGTAGAACCATAATATTGTTCAGAAAATATGAGATACATCAATGCCATGAGAGATGTCCAGATAATTGCTGTTATAAGACCGAAAACTACGCTCTCTCTTACACCTATATTGAATTCATTTCTATGAATTAGCTTGAAATAGACGAATATGCAAATGATTGATACAATAAATGGTATTGCAAATGTTGTTGGCAAATTTGGTATGAAATATCGCTCAAGCGCACTGATAAAGTAAATAGTTGTGGTCAATGAAGCTGTTAGAAGAGAAGTAATGAGAAGTCGCCTGAAAGCTATCATATCAAATACCTTCACAATTGTAAGCTGATTGATTTAGTCTTGAAACATTATATAGAATGTACTTCTTAACAAGGTTGCGCAAAAAATATGGTTAAACTGTCACATTACTTAAGTTCTTGTTAGTCATAAAACTCAATAACATGCATAGCATGCGCTCTACCAATTTAAGAGTTCTCTAAAATCTATCTACATTATGTGCAAGAAACTATTCTCTTCTGATTCAATTTTTTCTGAATTAGTGAGAATACAATTCGTTTATCTTATCCAACTTCTCCTAGGAATACTACACCATATTTCTAGAAAACCTATGAATCCGCGCAGGTAAATCATCTAAAGTACATACAGGCGTTTTAGGATCAGATTTAATCATTTCACGCGCGCTAGTCAAATATGTGCGATCTTCTGGGATAAGTTTTAAGTTTCCTCTAAAGTCATGAGTGGTTATGGATGTTCAAAGAGCGATTTTAGAATCGGTTAATCTGGCACTATCCTTTTTTAATTATGTCGATAAGAAAGAATTTTATCGCATCCTTAAAAAGCAGTATAATATGAGGCCAGAGGATGTTGCAGGTTGCTACCCACTGTTTCATAAGGCTCTTGTTGACGTGTATGGAGTAAACCACGCTACTATAGAGC
>JAUPKU010000231.1 GCA_030837285.1 Thermoproteota archaeon
ATAATTCTTCTAAAGAAAAAGAATGACTATTACCTTAGCGACCAAATTTCCCCCGGACTTCATAACGTGGGAGTTATGTTACCCTATACTGGTCTCCACTATATGTTATTTGACAAAACTGTGGAACCGGCATTTATTATGACCAGCGCAAACCCACCTGGAGAACCCATAGTAATCGACAATAGAGAGGCGGTTCAAAGGATTGGGCAGGAAGTGGATTTCTTCCTATTCCATAACCGTGAAATTGCCCAGCGATGCGATGACTCAGTCATAAGGGTTCATGGCCAAGATAGAAGTATTATTCGTAGATCAAGGGGGTACGCCCCTTCCCCTGTTTTCTTGGTTAATTCACAGAGTCACTGTACTTTAGGTGTCGGAGCCGAAGAGAATGTCAACTCCACGATAGTTTACCGCGACAAGGCATTTGTCTCACAATACATAGGGGATGTTGAGAATGTTGAGACATTCCAGTTTCTTAGAGAAACAATTAACCAAATGATAAAACTCACGCACAGTAATATACAAGGAATAGCTTGCGACCTCCATCCTCAATTCATAACGACAAAATTTGCCAAGGAGTTGGGTGAAAAACTTGATTGCCCAGTTTTCCAAATTCAACATCATTACGCGCATATGCTCTCTCTCATGGGTGAGAAAGGACTTACCCAAGCAATAGGCATAATCTGCGACGGAGTTGGTTACGGTGATGATGGAAGATCATGGGGTGGTGAAATACTTAATTGCAATTTAAATGGATTCTCTCGACTAGGACATCTGGAGGAGCAGCCTATGGTCGGAGGAGACCTAGCTGCTAAATACCCCCTTAGGATGGTAGTTGGGATACTAAGGAATGAGGTAGACATTCAAAGATGGCTTATCTCAAAATCAGAGTATTTCCCACATGGAACTAATGAAATAGATGTTTTATTGAAACAACTTCAGAACCCAAGTCGACTACCTTTTACTACTAGCTGTGGTAGGATACTCGACGCGGCGTCAGCTCTCCTTGGAATCTGCTTTGAGATGACTTATGATGGAGAACCTGCTATGAAGCTGGAGTCCGCTGCTGAAGGAGGTAAAGATGTGCTCAGACTAGAACCCAATTTAAAAGGAAGAATTGTAGATACAACTTCTATTATGTTGAATGTCTTTGAAAACATTGGAAAGTACTCTGTCTCTGATCTTGCTTTCTCTGTTGAATCTTACCTCGCAAAGAGCTTAGCCTTATTAGCTGTAGATAATGCTAAACATTTAGGTTTTAATCTTATAGGCTTCTCAGGAGGAGTGGCGTATAATGAACATATTACTAAAATCATTTCAGAAACTCTTGAGGAAAATGGGCTAAAACTTGTAGTTCACAATCAAGTGCCTTCTGGAGATGGTGGAATATCTCTTGGACAAGCACTTGCAGCTAATAATCTATTAAAATCATAAAATACTTTAAGAATAATTTAGTTCTCTTTGATATCGAAAGTTGAGTCGGACACTACTTCCTTTTCAAGTTTGTCTTTACCCTGCAGTTCTTGGTGATGTGTTCGCAGTGTGCTAAAGAAGTTGTTATACTCTGCTGGCAACAATGGTTTTCTAACTCATACTGTTTAGATTCCAAATAAAATTCGTCTCCTAATACCCTAAATGCGAGATTAAACATTGTTTATCTTTTAAAATTTAAAGAGAAGATAATAGGAATCCTTCCCACTTCCGATAGTACATAGATATTTTGCTTAATCAAAGAATTGAATAAAAACTATTATTATTTATGAAATCAAGATATTGATTGCAAATAAAGCTAAATATTATCTCAAGTAATTTTTTTCTTTTTTTGTCATTAATCTTATTTCATTCAAAGAAAGATGATTACTTTCTAAAATTAGCTTCCTAACACACTTTTCAGAGATGTTAGAATACTTGAATTTAAGAATTCTTCTTTATCAATGCATCTAAGTAATTAGATAAACTATGTAAAACTAGCAATTATCAATTAGTAACTCAACTTTAGATTAATAATGAAAACATCTATGAAGGAATAATAGCTTTATTAATAGATCTTCTAAGTAAAGAGAAATAAAATTAATGAGTGAAAAGGTAAGATGAATAACGCCATTATAATTATTAACAATAAAAAGTTGGAACTAGAATTAAAAGAGAAGGAATTTTCAACTGGAAGTAAGGGCTTTTGGGCTAGTAACAAGCTAGTAATGGATGATGGTAGTAGATACCAAATACAAGTTCAAGCCGTTTTGATAGGTTCTAAAGATTCTAAAGAGAAACTTGTATGATAGCGCGCGCTACAGAGATGAAAGAACTGCTATAATGCAAAAAAAGGATATATTCAGGAAATTTGAGGAGTGATTGTTTATGACTTGTTATTTCAGGCATCTTCAATCCATCTTTAAGGAAGCTGGAATTGAAGTCAACAAAGAGAATAGACAGAAAATTGATATAATAATCCACAAGATAGTTGGTGTTACGTATCCGAATTGCCCCGCTACATGGAAAGAAGTTAAAATGATGATAACCAAAAACAGAGATGATTTTGTTTCCAAATTGAGGGATATATATAGCACTCTAGTATAGAGCGCGTGCTGGGTTTAAAGTTGAGAAGGTTCAGTAGGTACTTTATTGATGCAAATATGAAATAATAGAACGTTTTTATAGAATTTCGGTACAGTCTTTTCGATACAATTATTTCATTGCGATTAAATATTTTTTTTAATCCTTTTTGTGCACGCAAAAAAATGAGCTTACTTAGAAGGCATTAGTTTAAGCATAAGGTACTTCTCGAAGGTAATTTGTAAGAAGTGTCCCCAGCGGCCAAGAAACTACCGTTTATGCCAATACTTGAAAATAAATGATAGAGGGCAATTCAAGAGCTGTATCATCTTCTTCCCCTCCAAAGCGCGTGTTAGAGAGTGCCAAAGCTAAAACAGAAACATATAAAATTCGCCAGACATCTTACAAAAATAATCTTGCTTGGAGACAAGATATAAACCAATAGTTTAACAATTTCGACTATTAAATCAGGGTTTATAAGATTCGAAGAAAATCATATTTGCAGGTTGATGTATCATGTGCCTTGCTATTCCCGCGAAGGTTATGAGTAAGAATGGAATTGTGGCCAAGGTCGATTTTGGCGAAGGAACAACTAGAGATGTTGATGTTTCACTTGTTGATGTTCAGGTTGGCCAGTACGTTATAATCCATGCTGGCTTTGCTATCGAAGTTATGGATGAGGACGAGGCTGAAGAGACTCTTCAGCTTTGGAGAGAACTTCTTTCAAAGGCTTGATTTACAAGGTTTGTTCTATATTTGCTTATTGAGGTGAAGAAGATGGTTAGGGTAGTAAAGGCAGAGATAGGTGAAACTTTTGATGTTGAACTTTCCGAGGATTTGCTCAAGGCAAATGAGAAGATTGCTTTGGAGAATAGGGATAATCTTCGGAAGCATGGTGTTAAAGCCATCGATATAATGGGTTCAGTTGGTTCTGGTAAGACTTCGCTTATGGAGCAGCTTGTCCGTAACCTAAAAGTAAAGTATAGGATCTTAGCTATAGCAGGGGACTTGGGTACGACTATAGACTCAAGCATCATTGCTAAGCATGGAGTCGAAGTACTTCAGATTAATACTGGTAGAGAATGCCACTTGGATGCTAACCTTGTGAGGAAGGCTCTGAATAAGATCAACTTGGATGAGATTAGCCTTTTATTAATAGAGAATGTTGGGAATCTTATCTGTCCATCAGAGTTTCCTTTGGGCTCAGAGAAGAGAGTTGTGGTCATAAGCCTTACTGAGGGACCATACATGGTCCTTAAACATCCTCTCACATTCATGAGTGCTGATGTTGTTGTAATTAACAAGATGGATTTGCAAGAAGTCTTAGGAGCAGATGCAAATAAGTTAGAAATGGATGTCCATAATGTCAATCCTAAGGCAAAGGTGATCAAGGTAAGTTGCAAGACAGGTTCGGGTATA
>JAUPKU010000232.1 GCA_030837285.1 Thermoproteota archaeon
GGAATTTTTTCAGCTAAACTCTACTTCTCTTCAAGACTGATTCTTTATAGGGTGTCTACTTTTTGATTTTTCGAACATTCGTGACAACATCTTCTTCTCGTTCTAGTAGCCACATTGGTGTACTATTCATGACCTTCACTACAAATCCATCAAAACTTCCTAGTGCTTCTAGATGTAGCATCTTTTGAGCTGAGCTATTTATTCTTTGATGGGATGCCATTCTTTTACGAATTTAGGATAGGATATTGCTAAATTATAGTTGTCACTAGCTTGAGGAGATATTTTTAAAAGATATTAATGTTAGACAAATATAAAAAAACAAATTACAATCTACACTCTTGATAAGCACAAATACATGTCAGGTTAGCAACTGTAAAATAGATTATTGACATATGCCTTTATTTCTAAGAATTGTATATGATGATTAAAATTTTAATCAAAAAAAGTTCAGAATCTCAACACTATCCTGTTGAAATCTGGCATACGCGATTTTCTTACGATAGAATTGTAAGGCTAGCTTTTCTGTAATTTCCTTTGATTCTCTGAATTAAACTCTGTGTAATGCCTTGCAAGTATTGATGTAGGAGCTTGCTAAAACGCATTTAAGCTAGTGTGACTGTGCTACTGCAACAACAAACAGATAAGAAATGAGAACAGCGCTTCTAGTAGTTTATGCAGAGAGTAAAACTGAGAAAACTCAAAGTTAGTAAACCGATGTCTTTCTATTGGATTCTGACGTGGGCTCTGAGTTATATAGCATGTTTTATTGTTAAACCTAACTTTGCTTATACCCCTGTTTCAATTATCTCTCCATTGGTAGGTACAAGCTTCGGTTTAGTTATGCTTATAGGGCTTTTATACAATATTAAACCTTTACTTTTTGGATTTGGAGTCCTTGAAGTTTTTGGAGGAGTAGCCAGCTGGACAGGCGTAATTCGCTGGAATGTAGCTTGGACTACTGGTTATGACCCTTTAGCTCAGATAGCTATGGCTTTACTTGACTTAATAAGCGCCATATTTCTATTCAATTATTCCTTAACTCCTTCCTCTACAGCTCAGCCATAACTCATGTTCAATTGATGTGATTTATCCCAATTTACGTCTCTCACGAAAATCGTTAACTATCTGTGAAACCTTTTTTTCTGTACTTACCCCATAACCCTTTTGAGATTAAATTATAATTAGAGGTAAGGAATCCAACTCAAGCCAAAAAAAGCTATAGTAAGCCCAAGCAGGAACGAGGAGCAATGTGAAGCTACCACGTCACGGTTCAGTGGGAATTAAATTTTAATTTAATCCCCAAACACACTTATTCTCTTGACAGTCATTTGTTTGAATAATAGCGCATGTTAGTTATTTTATTGCATGATCAGCTGGAGGAAAAAATAAATAAATTTGGAAAGGGTTAGTAAGGAAATGATGCATAAATTCAGATGATGATGATGGAAGCTAAACTTACTATAGGAAAATATCTTCTTCAAGCTCTAAAAGAAGTAGGTGTAAAGCAAGTTTTTGGCATTCCCGGAGATATGGTTATCAAGTTTTTCAAAATGATTGAAGATGACAAAGATATCGATTTATGCACTTTTTCTCATGAGCCAGGGGTAGGATTCGCTGCAATTGGCTCATCAAGGGCTACGCATAGACCAGCTGCTACATGCATTACATATGGAGCAGGAGGACTCAATATGGTCAACTCCGTAGCTTGTGCTTATGCCGAGAAGACGCCTCTAATTGTGATATCAGGAGGACCGGGACAAGCAGAAAAACAAAGAGATGTTTTTCTTCACCATGTAGTGAAAGATTTTGATTCTCAACTTAAGGCATATACAGAGGTAACCCAGGAAGCAGTGGTTTTAGACAGTGTAGATACAGCTTACACAAAAATTAAGAGAACACTATCTGCTTGTCAAGAGTATATGCGACCTGTATACATCGAAATTCCACGAGATATGGTCGATCAGGAGATATTGATACCGAAAGATAATAAAGAAATTTGCTATGTAACAGATGAGAGTGCTTTGAAAGAAGCGGTAAATGAAATTTTACTCAGAATAGTCAGTTCAAAAATGCCCGTGATACTTGTTGGAGTTGAAGTTGACCGTCTATACCTAAAGGAGTATATTTCTAAACTCGCAGAGAAATTGAACATTCCCGTTGTTAGCGAGTTTCTAGCTCGAGATATCATACCCGTTGATGACCCCTATTACTTTGGAACTTACCTTGGACTCGCTGGAAACCAAGTGGCGAAAAAACTTGTGGAAGAATCCGATTGCCTTCTGATGTTTGGTGTAATAGTCGCGGATATTAACCTTGGAATAAAACTGGAAAGACTGAAACGCGAGAATCTGATCCTGTGCTTTTCAAGACAGGTCTTCATGGGCCATCATATTTACAATGAAGTGCCATTGAAACCTCTAATTGAGGAGCTTTTACAAAGAGAAGCAGATAAGAAGAAATTACCCTTTCCAGCCAAAATTAAGCCTGTTATAAACCGAACTTGTAAATACATTGATAGAGCAATCAACATGTCTGAAGTAATTGATGCTCTAAACTGGTTCTTCAGCGAATTTGGAGAAATGCCAATAATATCCGATACTGGTGACTGTCTTTTCATCACAACTAAAATTGAGACTTCGACTATAATGGCTTCAGCATACTATTCGACTATGGGTTTCGGAGCTCCCGCAGCCATAGGTTATGCCATTACAACGGGAAAACGTCCAATTGTCCTAATCGGCGACGGCGCCTTCCAAATGACAGGCCAAGAAATATGCCATTGCCCTCGTTTTGGCATTAACCCTATCTTCATAGTCTTCAACAACAGACGATGGGGAATGCAACAACTTTTCTACCCCACAGCCCATTTCAACGAACTGGACAACTGGCCCTATGCGGAGATAGCGAGACTTTGGGGAGGAAAAGGGTACGTATGCGATACTTGCGAAACCCTTTACAGAGCACTTGAAGAGGCTAAAAACAACAAAGAATTCTCACTTATCGAGTTACAGATGAGTAAAGAAGAGTATTCAGAGGAAATTCAAGCATGGTTTAAAGAACTTGTGACGTAATCCGGAATAAGCTCACCTTTCATCATCCTTAATCTTAGTTGAAAGAAAGATGAACTAAAAGATTAGAAAGCGCCTGCTAATCAAGGCTGTTCTCGATTTCATTTATCAGATGCAGAAGACCTGTTCTTCAATTTCTTCCTTGGAAGACAATTTGAATTCGCAAGAAAGCGCGCGATACCCTGTCAACGTTTGGTTTTTACCCTTTAGGTGGGAGACCAACACTCACAGAGGCTGCGAACATAACCTTGTTTACTGCAACGCAAGGTACACTCACGAATATATCGGATTGCAGACTGAGAAATTCTAGCGTAAGCTAGGGAAAAAAGAGGGAAATACAGTTGCTTCTTTATTTTTCTTCGTGTTGTCGTCTCGATTTTATATCTGTCGAGCTCTCGTCCTATGCTCTCTGGGTTGTCGTCTTCATCTTTCTATTGAGCAGTAGGAATAGCGATGACAGAGCTAGGATAAGTACCAGCATCGGGAATGGCTGTGGAAACTCGGGTATTATGGTTATTAATCCATGGAACCAGGCATATCCAGCGAAGAAGCTATTGGTGTCGTCTGCGTATGGACTGTTCGGGTTTAATCCAGACGCGATTTTCTGCGCATCAGTTATACCGTCCCCGGCCTTATCTTTTAGGTGATTGTAGAAGAGGTACGTTGAGGTGCTGTTAGTGCCTGCATAGGACTTGATGTTCACATTCACCGTGTAGCTTCCGTTCCGCATTTCTGGGAGTGGAAGGAGGTACTGGTATGATGAGAGGTCGAAGCCAGGTTTAAATAAGTCGTACGTGTGCCCGTAGCTACAGGAGATGTACAGTGTCATATTGGCAATGGTCTGTCCAGGCATGGTGGCAATATTAAGTATCGGCATAGCATAGCCAATGTAGGTGTCGAATGAGCCTCCTGGTAGGGTGGCGTAGATGTTGAAGGTTCGTAGGAACAGGTTGAAGCTGTCGTAGCCGGTCTCCGTGTAGTGCGTATTGTTAACAAACACGTCAATGTAGTAGTTGCCTATAGGCCATCCAGTTGTCGATATGAGTAGTGATGCCCAGCCGTTAGAATTCAGGGTTGAAGGGTCGATGGTGAACATCGTATCGCCCGTGGAGTTGGTTACTGTTCCATTATAAGCTGCACCTGCTTGGATGGGCGTTGTACTAATCGTCAGGTTAACGGGTGTGCCCACTATGTATTTGTTATTGGGTGCCGAAACGGATACACTGAACGCCACAAGGCTGAAGTATCCGTTGTCAAACACCTTCTTCGATCCAATAGAAGCGTTCGCCTTGACGGTGTAAGATTCCTCAGGCCAGGTCGCCGTGTTGAAGGAGTAAGAAACTTTGCCATCTGATAGAGCTAGATTCAGGTCTGCGACTTTGCCGACTGTGTAGGGGTAATAACTATAATCAACATAAGTGATGTTGACTCCCGACTGGGTGACGGTGGGGCTAGTCCGGATGGTGATGTTGGTGGGTTGGCCAATATAATATCCCGAGTCGACTGTGAGGATTATATCCTTCAGCTCAAAGGAAGTAGTGGTTGTTCCATTGCCAATGGCGCTTGTGGCGTTGACTCTAAGATAGTAGGTTCCAGCGCTCATTCCCGCTATGGGCGGGATTAGTATCCTCCTTGAGCCGTTTGAGGCGGGTAGGTTGACATCGCTCATCGTCCATATAGATGGGTTGGTGTTGTTGTATATCTTCATAGTTGCCGTAGCGCTAACATATGGGAAGTTGAAATTGTAGATCGTGACGTTATGTGCGTCTCCAGTCAATGTAGGATCAGGTGTTACATCTGCGTAGATGCTTAATGTGACAGGTGTAGTGGTGAAGTCAATGTAGCGTGTGCTTGTGATCGTAGTTGTTCCGACGGTTATGTTGGATGAGAACTTGTAAACATGCGTTGCGAATCCAGTTGTGCTTACCGTCTTGACTAGGTCTCCGCAATTGTTGAGGGTTCTCAGGGCTTCAGTATTGCTGTAAATCGTCGTACCATTGGTCTGATCTACAATCTTCTCTGTGACCAGTTGGTCTGGAAGTGGTGGGTCGGTCCATATCAGCCACGATAGAGCTTGACCGCGGGTAGCGTTCTCTGGGGCTACAGATGACATCAGAGTCTGGTTCTGCGAAGTTGGAACTGTTGCAGCGGCGCTGGCTTCAATTATTGATTTTATTTGTCCGATTGACGCGAGTGAGAGTGTAAGTATAACGCTCAATAGTAGGATTTTAAAACTTTGTTTTCTCAATTTATTATTGATCTCCTTTCTGAATCTGTTTTTCAAATCAAATTTAGTAAACGATACTTATTATCCTATTCTACCTTTAATAATTCTGAACTGGTTGGCTAACTGAAGATTCAAAGACTTCTTATCATGTATTAGCATTACTTGCTAGTGCTAAGTACTGCTAATATGGTACGGATCTATGTATCCCTGTTTCTTTGAGAAGATGGAGGAAGAAAAAGAGGGAAAAATGGGTTTAATTCTTAAAAAGTTATTTTTGAATCTTGATGAATATTAATTCTCAAATAATAAGAAGATAATTTAAGTCGTCATTTCCAGACTCAACAACGACTTTAATTGGCATAGGTACTATTTGGAGAAAAAAGTGCTATGGAGCTTCAGGTAATAATTACCTGATTTAGCGCATCTTGGGTAGTTATATTCTCTTGTAGTGAAGGTACACGTCGATATAGGCTAGTGCTATTAGAACGTTAAAGGCGGCCGCGAGTATTGATCCGATGTACGGTATTAGTCCTAGGATGACGCCACCGACGATTCCAATGATGAACAGGATGATTATATCGCTTAGTCTATCGCCTAGAAATTTGAAAGCTCGGGATAATGATTCTCCTAATCCTACTTCATCCACGACCATGATGACAAACATTACAGCGACCAATGGAATGAGTACTATCGTTATCGCAAGGAGAGCCCCAACGATGGAAGCAACAATGAAGGTAAGTATCCGTTTAATGACATATCCAACGCTCGCTCCAAGATTTAGTTCTTTGTTTAGATATGCATTTCGTGCCATGTCCAATGATGCAAACGCTAAAATGTATGAGATTACGCCCCCGATCAGAGACAAGACTGCTCCAATAAACATCAGTCCAATCAATGCAGAAGTTAGAAAAGCTAAGTTCCAAATTCCTAGAGGAATGAAAAATAGAGCAGTTATCAGTGACAAAACAGCGGATATGACTGCTCCTATAAGAGCCGGTAATAATACAATGGGCTTTGCAGAGATAATTCTGAGTCCACCTCGAATGGCAGATATAGGATCTGTACTCTCAGTTGCTGGTTTTGACGGGGCTTCCTCGAACTTCTTTTCTTCTTTGCTTTCCTCTTTCCTTACCTCGTCTTTCTGCTCTTTGCCAGATAGCTCATAACCACAGCTTCCACAAAACTTCATCCCGTCCTCGACGACTTTACCACAATTTGGGCAGTAAGGCATAATGTAATTATCTCCTTATCGTGAACTTCAATAGATAATATGTATTTTCCTTAAAAGGTTAACTTATCATTTAAAGACTTAATTGTGAGAAAATGAAAATAGCAAATATAATTACATCGCACATGCTTCTATTTTATCGTCATTAGGTTAGGGAGAAGGCTTCTATCTTAGTTACCACATTATAATACAACGACTCTAGCATAAGCTGATTCACCATCTCCCCACCCAACCTTTCACCAGTAAGGGAAAAAGAGTATTAAAAATTAATTAGATAGGGAAATTTAATAGAAAAAAAGTTTTGTTCTTTTCATCATTCTTTAAGTTCTTTCTTTAGTCCTTGCCCGGCGCGCTTCACAATTTCGGCACCTTCCTTAAGACCTTTCCCCAAGGCTTCACCAGTTTTCTCAGCAGCATCTTCTACTTTCTTCTTGTTTCCCGGCATTTCTTCACCTTCTATCTAAATCATCATTTGCGGATTTAGGCGTTTGTGACTATTCAACTGCGCTAAGGTTGCCTGCGTAGACATCGAAGAATAGAACGCTTGTTCCTGGACTTGAAGCGTATCGGAGTCCAGTCAATGTCTATGGTGTTATCTCCTTCAAGTGAGTAACGCTCTCGCCAAAGAGGTTGGTGGTTTTTTTAGAGCTAAAAATAAGTAGGACTAAAAGAGGAACCTATTTTATTACCAATCTTTCAATCAGGGAATTAAGGAAGTTGAATGCATCACGTAATAAGCCTAGGTGCTAGAGTTTAAGCGCTGATAAGACTAAATTATTTCTGGAATAACCGCAGTTCTCATTCAGCTTGTGCTAATCGTATATGATAAGGAAAATAGAAAAAGCGAACAGTCAATCTAACATAAGGCACTTTTACGACAAAAAAGTGCGTCATTACAGAATTAAAAATAGAAAACGCCAATTTTTACTCACATTTTTACAACTAACAGCTATCTAATTAACAAGTTGAATAGAACACTAAAATATCTAAAAATCAAGAAAATGTATATTGAAATAAAAAATTTGATTAATTTCACTTACAGGAATCCCAGATTATGTAATATATGAATAATGACGATCAGATAGAATGCTGTGGTTATGCTGACGTGTAGAAATCTGTTTCGATGAGGCGGATACACTCCTCCTTTCTCCAGGATCTGAAACCTGTGAAGGAAACCTGATGCAATTAGTATGGACACGATGATATACAGTGTTAGCCCTGTCCTATCCTCTGGGTGAACTGACCTACTCATCTGTTGTGCAAAGTGTATTGATATGAGTGTGAACGCAAATAAGTTGCTGAATACGTGGATTCTAGTCAGGGATATGTTTCTCTTGGGATAGCGCCGTCTAAGAATGTAGAACATCGGAGTAATAACTGCAATGAGGAACGTACCCATAATGCTAAGCCAATGCGTGAAGCGAAATGGTCCTACAATAAAATTTGCAAAAAACCATTTGAAATAAGTGCCAATTATTAACAGAATGGTAACTAGAATTATCGTCAATGCAGACCAAAATTCTATGTTTCTCAAGTTTTTCATGAGCTTATGTATCTAACATAAAAGTGATTTATTAACACTGTTATATTGTACATCCTCAAAATACCCAACACAATAATTTTGGAAAGTCCAGTATAAAACAACTTGAAATGAGAACTGTCTAGAGACGCGTACTAATGGTTTCTCAATCTTACCAGCAAAGTACCCAAAAATCAAGTTCATGTCACGACCTGATTGGTCAATTTAGCAAACATTATATTGGGCTAAAATGGCGTGAATTAAAATAACAAGAGAGGTCTAAGACTAGATAGCAGTCAAATAATATTCTTCCTTTTAAGAGACAAAAGCTCGACTTCCAAAAGAATCTGACAAAGAAGCGATTGAATATTTGCCCAATAAAATTTTAGTAATAGACGACGAAAAATCTATTTCAAACATTTTTAGGCTTATTCTCCTGAAGGCAGGCTACGATGTTCAAGTCGCTGAAAACTGCGAAGAAGCCCTAAGACTAGCAGAGTCTGATAGCTTCGACATCGCTCTTATCGACATTATCCTTCCTGACGGGAACGGCTTAGAGCTGGCTAAAAGGATGGATGAAGCAGGACTGACTATGCCGAAGATATTCATATCTGGCTTATCCTCTAAAGCGGATGAAGCTGAAGCATTAAAAAGAGGATGCACTTATCTGCTTAAGCCTGTACATCCTTTCACACTTCTTGAAGTCATTGAAGACAATCTTAAGAATAAATAAGCTCTGAGTCTTTTTTTAGCTTAATGTCTAATTTCCCCTTTTTACTACTCATGTATGCATGCTTCTAAAACGTATTCTGTAATTGTAAAATGACAACAACACCATTGTATAAGCAGATTCTTTGTTATTTTTTACCTGTATAGAGGATTATTGGAGTTAACATATGCATACTTGTGTTAGGTATGATGGTATGAATCAGAAAAAATCTCGCTAAGACTAGGAAGATCTAAAGCAATTTGTTCGAGAAGAAAGTTAGTTGCAGCCAATGCGGTAAGGATACAGTCCATTCTTGGAGAGGAACAAAGCGCAGTGGAAATGGAAAGATATACTATCTTCTAGAATGTGAAGTTTGCCATAGACAGACATGGCATAAAGCCACGGAAATTTAGAAAAGTGTAGCATAGTGGAATGAACTTGACGATATTGTTTGTTTCGCAATCACACTTGATTATATATTGTTCTCTAAATATGTGTACACAGTGCGCGTATTGTTTAGAATGAACAAGCTATTCAATTAGTTCAGGCGAGCTTTTAGAATCATTTTTTCTAGAAACTTCTTCTGAAATTACATGGATTATTATACGATTCATTACTGGATCACTTAGAATTAATTCGAGTATACTCGTAAAGTCCATGAGAAGGTCTTCATTATTTTTAAGACAGTCTAAAAGCATACGCACGCGAGCACGATTGTCTCTACTAAATCTTGGTTCAATAATGTCGTCTAAAATTTCAGATGATCGATCGATAACACTATTTTTTGAGTTTATCATTAAATATACTCTACCAAAATTTCTTTTTAGTATACGCCTTATTTTCTACTACATAAAAAGAGCATATTTCAATATTATGAATTCAAAATCAATATTATAAATTCAAAATCAATAATTATGCATAAGAACCGACTTGATAACGTTTATGCATAATTAAGACCAAATTTTATTCCCCAAACCCCAAGCCCAAACTTCACTAAATACTGTGTGATTGTCAGGTAACACCAGCACTTCTTTATTATTCAGTCTAACCTTTTCATAGGCAAGGTGATGTTATGAATAGAGATGTGATTGTAGGCATCCTTGTCGCAACTATCCTTGGAGGTCTTTTGGGCTATGGGGTTTCATATGCTACTTTTCAGCCGACTATTCAGAGGTTGCAAAGCCAAGACAGCACTTTTTCAAATATGATAAATTCCCTGAACCAGTCCATTAGTGAGACGAAGACCGCTTCCGTTATTGTTTTACTTTCGGGAAAGCAAGAAGTGCCTCAAGTGAACACGTCAGCTTGGGGTGTAGCATTCTTCAGTCTTAGCAAGAATGGTTCAACGTTGTCTTATACGTTGGCCGTGGATAATATTGATCAGGTCACGATGGCGCATATTCATCTGGCACCAGCTCCTGGCGGCGTAGGCGGTGTAGTAGTCTGGTTGTACCCTTCGGTTCCACCAGCTGTCTTGATACCCGGCACATCTAATGGCGCGATTGCCAGCGGCACAATTACCTCAGCGAACTTGGTTGGCGCTCTTGCTGGACAGCCCTTCAGCGCCCTACTGGATGCATTGAAAAGTGGCAAGACATACGTCAATGTTCACACGGACCAATACCCTAATGGTGAAATTCGAGGAGACATCATAGTAACATCCAACTAGCACCCGCTAGATCCATACTTTTTTCAATGAAATAAAAAGAAGAGGAGAAGAAAACTATTCATGAGGCAACAACAATCAATTGTCACAAGAGAGAGATTAAATTTTAAATTTTCCCTCTCTTCCATTGCTGAATGCGCGCGCTACTATATCCTCAACCCAGAGAGGAGCGTCTCAACTACACGTCTCCAGGCTAATTGGCGCAGGCATCAACGGCGTCTGGGAATAGAGCCCAAGTGGATGGAAGCCCAGAGAAGCGGTTGCACATGCAAGAGTCCACATGAGCTCATAGAACGTTTTCAGAAGTTAATGGGCTAAATCTCCAGCTAAGAACTGAAGTAGCAGAGTTTATGCTTGGCCACATAATCGACCCCCTTGACTATAACAAGGCATGGAGAGACAAAAGAGCATACCGGGATGAGTACCTGAAGGCTTTGCCTTACCTGCAGATTATGAACAGCGGAACACCCTACCATCAGGTTAGCGAGGAAGAAGTTGAGAAGCTCCGCTCCGAGGTGGAGAGGTTGAAGAAGAGCGATAATTTGGAGGTTGATGGTTGAAGCGCCAGATGGCCGAGATGGAGAAGATGAAGGGCATGCAGACTATGATTGGAGTGCTGAATAATCAGCGGAATAGAACGAGCGAAATCACATAGCTTTGGAATCCCTTTTTGATAGTATCAATAGATCGTCTAATTGAGAACTTATTAACACAAATCTTCAAGTGTTAAATATGGATATGATATAATTCTGTTAGTCGGTATCCTTTGCATATGCACTAAGCCTTTAAAAATTGATACTGTATGATAGTATGCGAGTTCTAATTGATATGAACATATTATAGCTGTGAGTATTAGCGTGTAATTTGATCTTCTATTTATTTTCATAAGACTGACATGATAATAATCATTAAGAATAGTCCAATGACTAAGATCGCTAGAAAAAATGCTACCGATTTTAGGAATTCTTTTCGAGTATAATATGCGATTATTGATGTCCAGATTGCTCCAATAATTGTTCCAGCGACAGCCGATTGAAGATAGAATCCAGATGGTCTAGCATCTTTAGGATTCTGGAGGTTATACAGTATAGTGACAAAATATGTTGCTTGATATCGCTCTTTACCTGATTCAGGAAAAAACAGTGTTGTCCCATTTGGGAAATCTACCCTTTGACCCCACCCTCCATGAGGACCTACAGCGTGATTCCAAACCGTAACATTAGTCCACATGGCTGGATGTGGTTCAGGCGATGTTACAATAGTATTTCCTGTAGCATCTATAAATTGAACGCGCATGGACGAGCCTTCTTCGCTGGTCCCCGAATCATAATAAATGACAACCCCAATTGTTTCTATAGGCGATTTACTAAGAAAAAGCACGTAGTCACACAATGCCCCTAAACTAGCCCCTAAAATAATCAAACCCATAAAACCAAAAAACCCAATCATATATAATCTAGTGAAATTCATTATGATCCTACAAATTAATCCATGGCTGACAATTAACATTTTCAATGATGTCAATTAGCTTTACGCGTGCGATAATTCGGGTAATCTCGTTCATTTAGATATTGTATGAGGGGGTAGTTTTGTTCCACATTGTGGGCAAAATTCAGTATCTGTCAAGAGTTCCTGCCACATTTTGGGCAGCGAAGGGTAAGCGTGATCTTCAAGGGTTGAAGAGGCTCCAATTTCTTGGGCTGCAATCCAACCTTTTTTAATTGCATATACCTATAGAGGTATAAACTGACGATGATTGAAGTGACTGGATCAAGAATTCTTGTTATCGGATATCCCAATAATGGATACTGGATTTCTATAATCGAAGCTGAGATGCTTGGAGTTTTTAATAGCAGAATGTTGAACAACTGTTTTCTTGAAAGTCTTATTGAGATGAAAGCAACAAGAAAAGCCGTGAGAGTTGATCCAATTAGGCCAAAATAGAGATTCTCCGAATAAAAAGCAATTATAGTGGATACGATAAAGGGCAGATAATTTAAGAAATTATTGAGGAACGGCTGAAAGCTGCTCACATCCATTCCATCTCTTTTTAAAGCTATTGGGACTCAGCTTTTACAATTGTTTTAATGGTATAGGCTATCCGATCATATGCTTCGAAGGCTTCACGCGTTAGAAACTGCTTTTTTCCTAATGTAAAATGTTCATACGGATCTCCATCCGAATCATACCCCATAGTATACGTGTAATCACCAGGCATCATGTCTTTTTTGCTATAACCCCACCTATACCCATGCACTATCGGATGCACTATCCTCACGCATCTGCGGCCTTTATCAGATCGAATCTCTAGTCTATCTATCCCTTCACTGTAGAGTGTAGACTTAAGGTCAGAGTCAGTATTCAGGAGTTGAGCGAGCTCTCCGCCTTCCCATTGAGAGCCAGACATCTCTTGAGTGACTTGAGTCTTATCGACCCACTTAATCTTTCTTGAGACAGCAGCGATTATGCCAATCTGGCTTAAAGTCAGCATACAACTTATTCTCCAAGCCGTCAATATTTACCCGCACAACATAGTGGTAATTGAACAATTCATTGCCTACCTGTACAATTATCACATCCAAGTTCCTCTCCTCGATTTTAATACAACCTATAACCATTATAGGCCATCTAAAGCCTACAGGACTACCCGGGTCCAGTGGTATACCTTTGACGCCGAATTGTTGAAGCGTCTCACATAACTCCCTAGAAGCGGTTCTCTTTCAGCCTTATATCGGTCATCAATCATCTGAATAGCCGTTTCTTTCAATTCGCCCAATTTTTTCTTAAAAAAGTTCATTTCCAGTTTTCGCCTTTATCTTCAGCTGAACTTCAGATAAAATTCTATGCATTTAGTATTTAACCGGCTATTACAATTTAGCGTGCATATGGCTGTTGCTCCGCTCCAGCTCCCTCCCTAAGCCCTCTTGAGTTATCGAAGAAAAAGAGGGATGAGCATATAAAACTCTAGAGTTTGGTAGCCCGGAGGAGATTCGACGCATGCGTCGAGAATACCGTTTCCAAATTTTTTAGACTTCTAAAGTCTGGATGAACTAAGCTGATGTGTCCAAACTCTCGCTTCTTATACACATTCAGGATCATACGTGAATTTATCAAAGTATGCCTTAGAGTTGCATGAACATGGCTTTCACTTGTTGAATTCCTCGCATTCCTCTCACTCTTCCCATTAGATCAAGCATCCTCTGGCTGTCCCCTTGTGTGATAAAGATTTCTAGGCAATATTTCTCATCAATATGTCTATGAACATTTTCTATGACTAAGTCGTCAAATTCATGCCTCACTTCAGTTATTCTTAAATCAACGTCTCTTCTCGCGTAATCATATGTGATCATTATCGTAGCAGCTACTGTTCCAGTATCCATCTTAGCGACTTCTGTCTCAGCTATAAGATTTCTCACCGCATCTCGAAATGCTTCAGACCGACTATAATATCCCCTTGTCTTAGAAAACTCGTTAAACTTCTTTAGAAGATCACCTGGGAGAGTTATGCTTATAACAGTCATCAAATTCACCAAATGTATTATTACATCGGGATATTACTATTATTATATTAATATTTTTCGCATATAATTTAGCACTATCTTAATATCTGAATTGGCGTTTACGACTGATAATATTGCTGATGCTCGAGGCCTGAAGAATGGCTTACGATAACGAGAAGAAAATGGAAGAGTTCAAAGAAGAAAGAAAGGAAAAATGGATCCTGTTAACTGCAATCATGGGTCTTACAATAGCGATAGCGGGTTTACTCGACTTACTGGCTCAGGGAATCCCATTAGACTTCATTATACCCATATTCAATGAGCCTGCATCCATATCGAGAGTATTGTATCATATATCAGTTATAGTTGTTGGAGCATATGTTGGATTTATTGGATTAAGGGAATTCTTTACCGAAAAGAGATTCTCGGTCGAATTCCTCATGGCAATCGCGGCTCTGGGCGCAGTCTATCTGGATTTCCTGTTCGAAGGCGCAACTGTGCTCTTCCTCTACTCTCTCTCAGAATATTTTGAAGACTACATCGAGGACAGGGCTCGAAAAACCGTCGAGAAGCTTTCACAGTTCATGCCCGAAGAAGCAAGAGTAGTTGTTAACAGCTCCGAGAAAATCATAGATGTAAAAGAAGTTCAGCCTGGAATGCTTTTGCTCGTGAGACCTGGGGAAAGAATCGCACTAGACGGCACTGTGGTTGAGGGGGCATCTTCCGTTGACCAGTCCCTTGTTACCGGTGAGTCAATTCCAGTTCAAATAAAGACCAGCGATAACGTCTATGCTGGAACGCTGAACCTGAGTGGAGTTCTCAAAGTCGATGTAACTAAGAGTACAGAGAACACGTTGGTATCGAGAATCGTAAAGCTCGTTGTCGAATCCAGAAAGAGGAAGGCATCCATCGAAAAGTTGGTTGACAGGTTTGCTCGCTTCTATGTTCCGGTTATAATCAGCCTCTCAGTGTTCACGGCCGTATTCGTTCCAGCCATAATTGGTGGCTCCTTTAATGTATGGCTTTACCGGTCTTTGATCCTTCTCGTAATCTCTTGCCCAAGCGCCTTCGTAATCTCAGTTCCTGCTACAATCTTCACCGCAGTTACCCTCGCTGCCCGGAAAGGAGTTATCATAAAAGGAGGAGTATACGTGGAAAAAATGGCTCAAGTCAAGGCAATTATATTCGATAAGACAGGTACCTTAACTTTGGGGATGCCGGTTGTGCATGATATCCAGAGTGTTGAGGAACTTGACCCGAAGATTCTCACGTATGCCGCCGCCTTAGAACAGTTTTCCAATCATCCTACTGCTCAAGCAATAGTTAGAAAAGCGTCAGAGCAGGGCTTGGCCTTCAAAGAACTTGAGGTAAAAGATCTGGAGGAAATCTCTGGAATAGGCATCGTAGGGCTTGTAAATGGTTTAGAGGTAGTTGTTGGAAACATGGAAATGATGCAGAAATACGGATGCAACTGCAACAAGATAATTGGATTCTATGAATCGGATGAACATACAGCCATCTGTATTTCAGTTAACAAGATTGGTGAAGCCTCTGTATGCTTGATTGACGCTGTCCGAGGGGACTCGATGGAGGCGGTGAAAGCCCTAAAAAGAACTGGGATTAACACAGCGATGCTTACTGGAGATAAACGGGAAATAGCTGAAGAAATTGCGAAGGGATTAGGCATAGAGGAAGTCTATACACAACTTTTACCCGAAGACAAAGTACGGATTGCAGGTCAGATGAAAGAGAAATATGGCTTGGTGGCAATGGTGGGAGATGGCGTGAATGACGCACCCGCTCTCGCTGCCTCCGATGTAGGCATCGCTATGGGCGGTAGCGGGGTGGATGTTGCCTTGGAGTCAGCTGATGTTGTTCTCGTTAGGGACGAGTTGATCCAGTTGCCCTACTTGGTTAAGCTAAGCAGAGAGACCGTGGGAATCGCCCGACAGAATATTGTGGCTGCCCTAGCAATCAAAATAGTACTTGGCGCATTAGGGCTGATGGGTCTTGTTCCACTGTGGTTCACTGTTGCTGCTGGCGACGATGGTTTAACAATGTTGGTGCTCCTGAATACTCTACGCTTAACAAGGATAAAACTCTAGGTGAACTCAGACAAGAAATACAACCATTGATAGATCGGAAATTTGTAAAACTACTGTTTTCTTTACTCAATTCACAAAATGTCTCCAAGAAAGAGAAGAGATATTCTCAAGCACATGCATTGGTAGCCCGGAGGAGATTAGATTCTTGTTTTGACTATCGAATAAGCTTGGATAGGGGTTTAGATTGGGAGTGCTTACTCTATTATTCTGTTTGCACACAAATACTATTGTGCGTATTGCATCATGTAGTGGGTGGTAGCTTTGGATTTAATATTGTTTGAATTTTCATGTACAATTTCTCATTTTAATGATTAGTTGGAATCATCGTGTGCGTTTGCATAAAAGTTTCAGTGGGTAATAAGAGCGTGTGTGCTTGGTTTTCTAAGAATGTTTATCTGGAGGTGGAATCTTATTTTAGATTTGTTGTCTTTCTATGGTCAAGTATGAGGTTACCGTGAACCGAAATGTTTGCCTCGCCACCATGGCCTGTTATTCCACTGATACTCTACACTACAAATCTGATGAAAATCACAAGTCTCTGGTTGTCGGCGGAACGACGGATCAGTCAAAGTCAACCCGCATATTCGATGATGATAAACTTGACGATGCTCAGCGAGGGGCTAAAGCATGCCCAGTCGGAGCCATAACAGTCAAGCAACTCTAAAAAATCGCACTCTATGGAATGTGATTAATGCCATAGACTTGAAAGGTTTGATAAACCAATGATTTTCTTATGCGTACACATCCAGTTTTTTCATCTCGAGCATGATCCTATTCTTGTTGGCTGGAATTTCCACAGAGCAACTAAGAGAAAGCCAATAACCTCGGTTATTACTCCTAGAACTGCATGTGACCAGACTGTGATTCTAGAAGCGCGCGCTTCCTGAAAAATCATCTCAAGAGATATTTTGCTTTTAGATCAAAAATAGAGTAGATTAGCAGAGGCTACCACTCTTCTTCGTCGTCTTCCTCATCTTCTTTCCAATCGTCTTCATCGTCCGATTCATCTTCGTCATCAAATTCGTAGCGTGTACTATCCTAAATTTTGGAGCCAGTATTCGCCGTGTCAATTTCCTTGCCATACAACGGTAATGATGGGTTGTAATATCTGGTAAAGGTAAGTGTTTGTATCGTATGCTCTTTCCTCTTTTCGACCATAAAGGTCAAGCACTAAGATTGTAGAGAATAGATATCTGATATGTTTTTATATTACTCATTATAGGCGTGGTCAGGCAGTTCTTTCCAGCGGCTCCAAATTTTATTGTCTTTGACACCTTATGATTTGGTTTTATTGTTGATTTTTTCATTGGCCTTGCTTTCTGCCACATTTTGGGCAGTACGTTGCTTCCGGAGAGAGTTCTGACCCGCAGTACATACAGTATCTTTTTCCCTCAGTCTGAGACGAGGATACAGCTGCCTTCTCGGCTTCTGAAACTCCCACTGTTGGAGGTGCAGCGGTTTGTGTTGTTATGGATTGAACGGATTGAGGCTTTAATTGGAAGAAAGCTATAGCAAGTAAAAGAAGGTCAATCCAAATGATTATGTAGCCAATTAGGATTATTGTTGTGATCGCGCCGATGAGTAGCACAGTTCCGGTTGTCCCGAACAAGCCTATGCCTGAGCTATTTCTGAGAGATGAAAGCGATCGCCTGTAGAGCAGTGCGACTACTATTGTAAAAACGAAAAGGATAGCGAAGATTGCAATAGCAGCTGTTAAGAAGGGTATGATATCACTGAAAGTTATGTTTGTGGTAGTAGGCGTCATCCTTGATAGTGCGGTCCAATCTCCGTTCCAGCCAGGGAAAATCTTATGCAGGAAACTTGACAGTGAATTGATCAACATACCAACTGCCACGGCTGTCGCGATGACCACGCCTACTATCCCAACGATGGTTCCATAGAGCATATTGTTGAATATGCCTGCTTCCCTGTAGTAATCAGCCAAACTTTTGACGCCAATCAGCATGAGGATTAGGCCAACAATGGCGATGAAACCGCTACTAAAAGGTGGTGTCGATGAAGAAATCAGAAAGCTAACGAAGAATAAAATTGTACCAATACCGGCTAGGTTTTTTCCTGATTCAAACTGCATTCTATTCACCTATTAAGAACTGAAGCTTTAACAATTATTTTAAAATTTGTGATTGTAGATTAACAGTCACAGGTAATATCTCGAATCTGTCTCCAAAAAAAAGAATAAAAAGAAACACAAGAAAGATGATACAGTCTGTACTATGTCTTAGAATTTGAATATAAAACTTAAGATCAGGATATTTATTGAAATAGTGGCTCAAACGTTAGCGCACGCGTCTAGAGCATGGTACTCCGGAGGTTATTCCATATTGATGTTGAATTACCGTTCCCACATTTTTTTATTGGATTCAGGGGGCTCGAAACCGATCGATCAGAAGTGTTTATTCTTTAAAGTGTTTAGTGCAGATAGTTTTTACTTCGATTTTATCTTCTTTTCAACGGGTTCCAATCTTCCTATGTCTTATTTTCAATCATTCGAAGTATATTTGATATGTCTTTTTGTAACAGTTTCTGCTGATGGTCTTTGTATCGTATGAGTGATAGCTGCAGAAGATTTTGCCTTATTTCACTGTCATATTTGTTGGTTACTCTCGTAATATTAGCAAGGCCTTGAATCGCTTGTCTTACTGTGATAATTTTTTCATCCATGCAACACTGCAAATATTTGCTGAGTATGTGACCAAATTTTTCGTCTTTATCCCACTTTATATTTTCAACGATGAGTATCAGATCGATACTGCGTTGATACGAATTAGGGCTTTCAAGTTTTTTCTCCAATTCATCCTAATACTGATAGGTGAAAGGAAACTGACGAGAATTTTCCTGAAGTAAGAGAAAAGTATGGTATCTTACTGTATCATCTTTTTCCTCTAACGTCTGAACAAGAAAATGAATGCTTGATGGATTAAGACGCTTTGCCACCTGTGGAATTTCGTTTTTTGTAAGTAGCCTCAACTCATCTATATTCATTAGTCATCGCATCATAACTCTTCTTTGTTGTTATCTTTAACTTTTTGGTAGACTACTCCGCCACCGTTGCTCGCGCTAGATTAAAAATTTGCGTGTATTCTATGGTAGCCCAGAGGCCACTCGAAGCATGTTTCGAGAATACCCTTACCTTTTTTCTCAAAATAAGTTTAATCCGAAAATCAATAACTAGATCTTTAATTCAACTTTTTCTAAATAAGGGGAGTGCAAGTCCTACTCCCCGTACCAATTTACTAGTAAAATATTTTTTATTACTAAATGGAATAAATGCTCAAAATTCTTTCTTCTTATTGAAGAATACAAGAGACTTGTATCCAGCCATATGCTTTCTTTGCTAACCATCAATTCTTGTTTTAAGCTTTTCATAAAATACCGATATTAAAGATTGATATTTCCTATAGCTTTCGCGTGTGTGCTATTTGGAATCGGAGAGCTAGCTAGCTAAAAAACAAAGGATTTGTTTAATATACTGTCAGCTTTAATTGTCTATAAGTGTTTATGTTCCCGGATTCATAGAGACGGTTCA
>JAUPKU010000233.1 GCA_030837285.1 Thermoproteota archaeon
AAGCAATCGCCGATTTCTATGAAAAGATACTGATTGACAATGCTGAAGTTGAAGGAACTAAGAAAGAGATAATTGACTTTAGGAAGGATTTTCAGGAAATAACATATTGCTTTAAGGCTTATTCATGAGTGGATTGATCAATGCGAATTTACAGTTTTTTTTGGCATATGATAATTCGATAGAATTTGATTGTCGTTGGAGATTAATTCCTTCCTTAGCTGTTGGCTTTGGTTTAAGCTATATAGAGGCTGCTCTAGATTCAAATCCTAAGCACTTGTTAGCGCGCTGTGTGCTTTTTTCAAGTCGTCTCGTATGCTGATTTTCTGCGGGCACTTTTTCTCGCATTGTCCGCATTGAATGCATAATTCAGCGCTTCCTCTGCCTAATGGGCCGCCCTGCCGCAAACGAGTGTACTGCTCTTTCGCCCACTTCTCTACACCATATATGCTATTTATGTTCATAAGCCTGAAAACCTCTGGTATCCTCACTCCCTGCGGGCAAGGTTGACAGTAACCACAGCCCGTACAGAACCTCTCCGTAAGCGCAACGTAGTTGAGAGCGAATTTTTTTACAGTCTTCATCTCGCTTCTAGATAGGGGCTTGTATTCGCTGGCAATCTTGGCGTTCTCTTCGACGTCGCTCATTCGAGTCATACCGCTTATTGGTGTGGTAATTCCTTGTATGGAAAGGAGGTATCTGAAAGCCAGTTCAACCTGACTGGATGTCTCCGGGATGAATTTACGGAGATCTTCAATGGGTATGCCCAGGATTCCTCCTCCTAGAGGTCCCATGATGATTACTCCCACCCCCATCTTTCTCGCATGCTCAATAGCTGGGAGAGGGTTCTCGTATGGCCGATGTCCTCCGGTCTGCAGAATGTTGTGGTAGACGGTCATGCTCTCGAACTCGCCTGTGTCAAGGATTTTGATGAGATTCTCAGTCGTGTCATGGCTGGTAAAGCCGATGTGGCCGATCTGTCCATGATCTTTAGCATCCTTGAGCGCGTCCAATGGCCCTTCTTCTGCTAGGGCAATGGGTAGATTTTCAAGGGTTAATCCGTGGAACTGGTAAAAATCAACTCTATCGGTGCCTAGCTTATGGAGTGATTCCTTGAGGACATTTTTGAAATCTTCGCCACTGGAGTCTTTTGGGACTCGACCGCTAAAACTCGTCTGATCCTTCCGGTTAACATGGCTCTTCGTTGAGATATACACGCTATCTCTTAACCCCTTTAGGCCTAGACCAACTTGGATCTCGCTTCGGTTCTGGCAGTACGTTGCTGAAGTTTCAAAGTAGTTTATCCCAAGTTCAACGGCTTTGCGAATCATCGGAGTCGCGATACTATTGTTTGGGGGAAGTCGCATGCAGCCGAATCCAATTGCTGATAGTTGAATGCTGGTCTTGCCAAATTTACGATATTGCAAAAAAACACCAAGAAGGAATACAAGTAAACAATATAAAAACATAGTGCGCGCTAATATTGGAAAGACTGGTCTAGCGCCAAAACTAAGTCCGATGGGGTTGAGGAAAAACTATCAACAATAGTGAGCAGTAATCAAATCCTTCACAATATGGATCTTCTTGCATTTCAGGCAGCTATAAGACAGGAGTTCATTATTTTTAGCGTTATCTTAATCTTGGCTATTATATTATCATTATTTAGGGAGGCACATATTGAACAGGAACCAGCGCAATCAAAGGAGCGTAAACGCGAAATAGTATAATCTATGTAAATCCAATAATAGTTAAGTGTTACTACAAATTAGCTTTACAGAATCATAACAGCGTGTGTTAGGTTAAACAAAGCTTTTTACTCTTGAAAAGAATAATTATTAGGAGATTAAATTGTAATGCCTTCTGTAGAAGATCTTATGACCAAGGATGTTGTTACTATTGATTCAAGTAAAACTGTTTTTGATGCTGCAGTTCTTATGAACGAGAAAGAAATTGCTGATTTAATCGTAGTTGAAGATCAAATACCTGTTGGCATTGTTACAGAAAGAGATTTTGTTAGAAGAGTAGTATCAAAGAAAATGCCTTTGGAAACAAAGATATCGGAGATAATGTCGAAGCCCCTTATAACAATTGATTCTTACTACTCAATCAGAGATGCAGCTAGATTGATGATAGAAAAAAAGGTTAGGAGGCTCCCAATATTAAAGGATAGTAAATTGGTAGGAATACTGGTAGCCTCTGATTTTATCCGGCATCTAAGTAAAAAATCTATCACAGAAGAGATATTGGAAGCGATGGGCCGTGTACCATCTTATGGATCACATTATTAGGTTAGAGCACACTCAATTAATATCGCACATGCTAAATAAAAACTCAAGAAACTCTGCTTATAAAATCTATCGACAATTCTTCATAACACACTAATATGTAATGTGCTATATATCATGACATTTACGATGTTCATGCACGATCGTGCATGATGTTACTTTATAACAGCAGTTAATCCTGTCTAGCTCGCTAGCGAAAAACTAATATCATTATTGATAATATTTTTAAATCTAGTATTATCCACAGTAATTTGTAAGTGTCTAATTGTGAAATTTTCCTTCATATAGATGGGTCATCTTTAATCTGAATCTGCTTGAAAGAAGACGGGAACTGCTAAAGACGCTTAATTACAGCATTTCCTTGTCCTACGCTGTTAAGGATTTATCAGTAGAGTATTGTACTTCTGCTTGAAACGCATGCGTTCTTCAAGAAGCGAATGTAAGGGAGTTCACACCGAGGTGCAGGGGGTGGGATTCGAACCCCAACCAAGGTGGAGATATCTCCCGAAAGTCTCCACATCCATATCTTTTTTGATGACCTAGAATAGGCCTAGAGCGCGCTAACCAGCTCATCGAATCTAGCGTGCTCTCTTGATCTTGATCCTGTAAGGCATTTAAGGAGATACGACAAAGAAAAAGGACGAAGTGAGCACGAAAATACTTAATTCGCTAGTTGTGTTGTCACTCGTACTGTCACTATGTTTTTTCACGTCTAGTGTGAGTACTTCTATGTTTAGACCTGCTGCGCGTGCTAAGTGTGTGTTATCTCCGTTTTTATCCACTCTGCCATTTCTCTTACTTTTTCATTCTCATCTTTACAGGCGATGTTGATGGATTTGTCATAGCTCTTTTTGTAATTGTTAAGCATGGCACTTAAAGCGTTGATTTTCCATTTCCATACGTTTTCCTTCTGGATTGTCCAGAATTTCGGATGTATGACATCTCGTAGAAAATCATAGTTCATCTCAACGATTTTTCCCAACGAGATATGGGTGCCTAACTCTTCGAGGTTGGGAAATTCTTCATCTTCTGACCAAGCATTGTGATTGAACGGACAAGCATCCTGACACGCATCACAACCATAGATCCAGCTGCCCGTCAGATGTCTATATTTTTCGTTCGGCAAGTCCCAGCTCGTCTTGTATACGGTGAGATAGGAAACGCACGTTGAGTGATTCATCAAATAGGGTTCAGACAAGGATGATGTGGGACAAGCTTTAATGCATAATCTACATGACCCAGGGCATCTACTAATTGTATTATTCTCCACAAGATCTAGCTCTTTATCAATAAGCCAAGCTTCCAGATGCATCCACGAACCTTTTTCTGTGTAAAAGAAGTTATTCTTTCTAATTATACCTAAACCCGCTTTGTAAGCAGCCCAACGAAGAGCAGATATGCCAAAATCTCTTTTAGTGGCGGTTTGCAAACCTTTCTCCTGGAGATATTGTTCGAAATTCATACTGTCTTGGTAGTCTTTTGATTGTTTGTCTCTGCGATAATCTACCAAGAATGTTTTGCCAATTAAGCCTTGCAAATGCTTTGGCAAACGGTATTTCCCCTCTCGTCTGACGCAGACAACTATTGACTTTGCCCAAGCATAGTTACTCTGCAAATTTGAAAAAGAATAGAATCTTTCTGTGTATGGCTTGGTCTCTGGAATACGCTCTATACGCTCTCTCAGCTTATCCGCATACTCCAGCATATCTGAAATCTTGATAATTCCGCATTTCTTGTAATGCAAGTCAATAGCTTTGTTCCTTATTTGTACAGCTAAGTCAGAATACATGGCACTTGCACCTCGTGTCTAATGAGTTCACACATAAACCAAAAAAAGAATATTCCTGATACATGAAGTATCATAGGTATCGCGTGCGCGGGGGTCATTCTTCTCCGGTTGGAATCTTTGATTCACATGGCGTTCCCGTCTGGCAGAACCCGCAGCCGTAACCTTCAAAATGGTAGTTAGCTCGGACGAACTCTCTTGTAATGTTACAGTACTGGGAGCACTTGACTTTATCATGACCCGTCTTAGAGATGGCTCCTGCGGGACATCGGTCAATACATTTCCCGCAAATCCCCTTAGAATAGAACAGACAGTAAGCATGATGATCCGTGTAAGGCCTCTTGGAGGGCGGAATATCGATCTTCGCGATCACCGAGCCACATCGCATGGCAATTCCCTTCGGCGTGATCAGTCCATCCGACAGACCAAACGTTCCAAGGCCAGCAGCGTAAGCCGTGTGCCGCTCAGACCAGGTTGAAGCGTTTAAGTACTTCATTGACTTTCTGCCGCTGAAGAGTGGCGAGAGCATAGGAGCCACTGCTTCATATCCTGCCTTTTGGAGAGTATCAATGACGTGTTTACAGAGTTTAACGTTCACTTCCTCTCCGAAGATACGGCTTCTAGCCCATCTCTCATTTGGAAACCTTGTTTGCAGTCGGTGCTCTGACTTCGTAGCCTCGGTCTGAGGCAGTATCCAGCTTATTATCGTTAGCTGCTCAGGTCTTACTTCTATATTAGGGTGGGCATTGGTGAATATTTCTATTGGGGCGAGGAAGAAGTCGCCGATATCTTCCTTATAGAATTGGTACAGAGGGTCAGCCCCACTTGCGAAGCCTATAAGAGGCTCTGCCCAAGCTTTCTCATTTTCCTTATTCTTCAGAGTATTCTCAGGAGACTCGTTGATGAAACTTTTCACAATTGTTTCTATCCAAGCAGCATTACTCTTTTCTTTATCTGACAATTTTGATTTCTTCCCGCTGTTAGATTCTAAGTTTAGTTTCTATTCTATGAAGACTTCTGCTCTCTTTCCAGCTTCCATTATATTATCTATTGATTTTTGATTTTCAATTCTGAACGACTCTTCGTCAGTAATCATCTGCATTAATTCTAATTCTAAGAAGCTATCGTATCCAACCGTCTTCAGAGCCTTAAGTACCCCTTCCCAGTATATGTTGCCTCTGCCAATTGTGAGATGTAACGGACTTGTGAAATTGCCAAGACTATCAGAGATATGTACATTGAACATTCGTTTCCCCATTTTTAGGATAGCTATCTCTGTGACTTCATTTGATTGTTTGAATAGTGCTGTGTCAAAAGTTACACCCAATGACTCTGATCCCACGGCATCAAACAATCTTAGTGCAGAATCGGTATTACTGACAATCATGAATGGGTGAGGTTCCAGCGAAACACGAAGCCCATTTTCCTTAGCTAAATCGACACATTTTCCCATTAAAGAAACATAGTTTTCCCAAGTCTTAATCCAGAAATCAGGTTCTGTAGGCATATTTGTCTTAAATATAGGTGCAGTCCATAGACGCGTCCAGTCAACCATACTTATACCAATCGGGGGATAATGTCCTAAGAGATTGATCACGGTGGCTCCAAGATCCCTTGCGACTTCAACCGCCTTTTGATACGTCGTCCATCCTCTTTTACTTGTTTCACTATCCATGCTTGCTAAGTCAAAATTGATAGAAGTGAATCCTTGTAATTTAAGTCCTGTCTGCTCTAAAAGTTCTTTGAGTCCTTTAATTGTCTCCTTTGTATAATATTCATCAAGAATTTTAGATTGACTTGCCCACAGACTCGTTGCCTTGAAACCCATTTGGCTTATGGCTTTGATGC
>JAUPKU010000234.1 GCA_030837285.1 Thermoproteota archaeon
AGCCTGGAAGAATCGTACGTTTCGGCTGATTGATTCCACACTCCATTCTTCAAGCTAATGTATGTGCCATAGGCTGTTCTGAACTTGGGGTAAGAAACCTTAACCCCTGTAGCAGCGTTATGAGTAGAATTCACCACGTACCCGTCCTGGTAGTTGTCACTGTTGTACTCGGTGGCGTTATTACCCGCAATCGCCCACCAAGAGTAAGCGGATACCTTGTAGGTTGGGAACGTTCCAGCAACATCAGTCATCGACTGTGAATGGTCATAAGCGTTACTTTCAGCCATATCCACTCCTCCCGTGCTCTGGCCGTTGTCAGCAATCACTACTTCGCCTTTGAAACCGTCAGGATGATTCACGATTGCCTTGATGAGGCTTTTAGCTAAGTCGGTGTTTGTGCCGCCGCGCTGATCGCTCTGCCCATTCACCTTGATGATTATTACATCATTGCTTCCAATGAGGCCTAACGGGACACTAGAAGTCTTGAAAAAGCTTAGATCATGACTCTGCATCGATGACAAAAGCGCAGACATGGCTGCATCCAGACTAGCGCTCGGACTAGCCTGAGCCTGCTGGATAATGAATAGGTTGGATGGGGAGGCTGCTGTAGCCGCTATCTGCGGCTGTAGGTCAAGATTGACAGAAGTAGGATTGACCTCTAGAGCAGGGTTAGTTGTAAACATTCCAATAGTGGGAACAGCCATAATAACAAGAAGACTAGTCACCATCACTGCTATTATAGCCCGAGACTTTAGAATTCGTCGAGGCAACAATTTGCTTGAAAAACCTACAAAAGACAGGCCTAACGCTGCTAAGAAGATGTAGATGTTGGTAACTGCTGCTTTTTGACACGGATAAGAGATGCGAGAAGGCTTTGTGCCAGTTCTTACAATCAACCAAACAATACTTACAAAAGCCGACAAGGCTAAGAATGATATTGATTTTCTGGAATGACTCTGTATAAAGTTGTTTTTTTTCATACTAACCCTTCCTTACCGGTTAATTATACAATATACCAGATAGATCACGAATATTTGTGACATGAACCTTAGTGAAAACTTGCAATTTCTCTTCTATATCATAATTTTTGAAATTCCAAGTTACTCCTTTATTCTCCGTGGCATATACAACTCTCAAGCAGCTCAAATAGCTTATTTGACGCTCGTAGATAAAACCTTGTTGGAAAAAATGGGAAGTGGAGTGTTCCTACTTTGGACTTAAGTAGAGTGCGGCCAAATCCATCCTCGCATGCTTTGTGTAAAAAAGTTCACACAAATAGCATGCGATTAGCTCGGACATCCCAAGCTAATGTTATCAGCATAGACTGTCGTTGATCCGCAACCGTATGTTTCGGCTATGCCGGCTTTAAGTTGTGTTGCATCTCCGTAGGCTGCAGTGTTGGTCGCTGTGGAAACACAGACTCTTGTTCCATCCACATACATCTCAGCTAAACCATTTACTGAATCTTTCTTCCAGTGAAGCTCAACATAGTACCATTGGCCAATAATTGATGCGGGAGCAGATGAGGAGAGGATGTCCACGTAGCCTGTTCCCTGCCGCGTGGTTAAGCACCACCTAGTTCCTGAAGTAGTCTGCCTTATCCCAGCATACGCCAGGTTATTGCTTCCAGAAGAGAAAATCAGGAAGAAGAAACGGTCATCCACATCAATTATTCCCGATTTCGACACATAGAAGTAGCCTTTCGCATGAAACTCCGAAGATGCAGAAACGGTCTTGTAGGCGTATGCTTTTTCGTATCCTCCACCGTTATTGGAAGTGAACATAGCACTGCGAGTGTTACTCTGTACAATTGTAGTAGTAATAGACTTGGTCTCGCCTGAGGTGACGCTTGTCCCACTCCATGCGCTAAAGCTACCCGACTCAAAACCATCCTCAAACAGAATAGACATTGAAGGATCATCTTCTCTGCCTTCGCCATCGCCATCACCTTCGATTGGGGAACCTACTGCTGGGAAATCCAAGTCTAACGATTGGTAGCAAGGCCAGTTGTTGAGGTTCTCATTCATCCATACGGTGTTGCCAACGCCTAAGCTTGCACATTGGCTTAAGAAACTGCTCAGTTCATCAACAGTAGAAGTGGTGAAGCTATTGTACTCATTGTAATGAGCTCCGACCTCGGTGCTGATGAGTTTAATGCCCTTAGACAGGGCTGTTTTCATTTGTGAGATGGCGCTTGATACACTCCAGGTGTTGAAGTAGAAGTGATAGCCCTGATAAGTCTTGCCAAGTGGGTCATTTATGACTGTCCATGCTTGGTTCCACTTGTTCACGACAATCGGATTTGTATAGCCTGCAGCGCGAATGTCAGTAACGAGTTGCTGCATTCTAGTGTAGAAGTCTTTGGAGATGTACTCGTTGATGAGTTCAACTGCTACGCGAGGGTTATTAGGCCATGCTTCGAGGACTTCGAATACACTATCCTTCACAGTAGCCCAATTATTGCGGGCTGTTGAAGCTGACGCTTCAGTTGGCGGGTATAGGTGGTTACGGTCAACTATTATCATGTAGTCACAGTGATCCAGGAAGTACTGTATGTAGCTTGATTTATAGGGGTGTCTACTGCTTGACCATATCGGGTTGAAGCTCATCCGGTAGATGTTTAGGCCATTTGTGTCCATCATATTTATTATATTCTGTACCTCAGTGGTACTCGTTGGGTAGCCACTCAGCCCTAGGTAAGCCGTTGGACTAGCAGCATGAACTGAGGTTATTTGGCTTGTGAGGCTCAGCAATATCGGTAGAAGCATTCCTGCTACGATCAAAGTTTTTATTGTTTTATTCATTTCATTTACCATCTCTTTGAATTGTCTTACCGAACTCTTCCTAGCTTCTTCTATATAATAAAAATGGATTTCAAGTCCTATTCTTTAACTAAATAAAAACGCTTAGCGTTAGCGCGCCCTCGGACTGGAAACACCAAGAATTGCTGACACCATTAATGATGTAATTCCTCAGCCCAAAGAAATTAGAAGGATCGAAAAAGTCACATCACTTGAAGGCTACGACCTCGCATTACTAGGCTTCCTATGTATGTATTCGGTTCATATAAACAGGTTCAGACCTTCTTAGAAATATATGTCAAGGATAAGATAAAAGCGCTCTTTTACTCACGTGTCCCCGAGAACGCACCGGAATTGCAGGGATGGATTCAGAAATTAAAGAATGCCGCAGTGGGAGCCAATATTGTTGATAATTTTAATTACTAATGACGAACAGCTCGATTAATCAAAACTATCGGGCGAATTAGGTTCCCTACACGAGTTGACAACAGCAAAGCCAACCCAATACAGAACGTTTGGAACGCGCAGGAGTCTTCACAAATAAGACAATGAAAAGACTTACCCTAACGCTTTCCTCACGGCAAACACTGGAAGCGAGACTGGAATTCAGTATGTGTTCAATAAAAGGATAGGAAAACTTCTGTCGATCATTTATGTGAATCTTATATGATGTCGTTGATAATAGATGTAGCGCGCTAATGCATGTTTACAGTCCAAGAAAGTCTACTTAAGTATTTTGTCTAC